>DYKL01000019.1 GCA_020722645.1 Acetofilamentum sp.
TTTTTCTTAGCTATCGCCTGTAAAACCTGAAAAGTTGTAAGTAAGTTCCGGTTAAAAGTGTTGTTAAGTATTCATTTTGATATTTTTCGAACAAAGTGGAATATGCATTTCCTTCAATAATATATAAAATAGCATAGTCAGGTGTCTTTTCAATAGCTTTTTCAATATATTGAATAGCTTTTTCATATTCATCACGTGATGTATAGAAATAAATAAGACTATAAATAATTTTTGTTTCCTCGGGGTATTTTCTATTACCTTTTTTAAGCACTTTTTCTGCAGCTAAGGAATCATTTTTTTCGTATAAAACTTGAGCCATATATTGATGACAAGTACCTATTTCATATTCATTTTTTATAGATAACTCAAAATAATTTAAAGCTTTTTCGCTATTTTTTGCATTATAAGCAAAAATGCCTGCAAAATAAGCCATAGCACCTATATCTACTGTGTCATCTTTTGCTTTATATTTTAAAAGTTCAAAACATTTTTCCAAATCAATTAAAGCAGTGATATAATCTTCGGCATAAAATTTTTCGATAGATTCATTCATTAAGTTATCTCTCAGCTATTTTATTTCGTTTACCGTTGAATTTTTGGTTATATATTTTTTTCCTACATTAAGTTCAATTGCTTTTGTATATGCTTCATAAGCTTTGCCTAATGCTCCGGGAAATGAAATTTCGGTTTCTTCCCAGTGAGATACTAAACCGTCTTTGTCTATATATATCTTAATACATTCATATTCCCAAATAGTAAAATCACCTTCGACGTATGTTTTCAATGGTTTTCCGTAAAATGGTTTTGGATTACTTTCTGAGATTCCTAAAAAAGGAATTATATCTGCATTTATACCTTCTGCTAAATATTTGAAATTTACGGAATATGCATCTATAAATATTTTCCCTCTGTTTCCCCAAGTTTCAGGTTTTATGTTTTTTTTAGGATTTTGTATTTCAGTATCACTTTTTTTAATTTTTTTTGTTAATGAATCTTTTTCTGTTTGATTTTTTTGAGCAGAAACTATATTAAACAATATAAAAAATGCTATTAATAAAATTAAATTTTTCTTCATATAAATAATTTAAAATTATATTTATGAGTTCAGTATAAAAAGGTCGTAAAAAGCAAACCCAAACCAGCAACTATTTGATTATCAAATAGTTAGAATTGATTTATCATTCTTTGTAAAACACTATAAATCAAGTAGTTGTGTTTTATTTCTTTTTTTTGATGGCTTTTTAGACCGGACTCATTTATTAATTATTTTATATCAACACTACCCTATTTTTGTACTTATCAACAAAAAAGTCGCATAAAGCGACTTTTATTTATTTTTCTAATTCTTCAATTTTTTTCTTCATTTCTTCAGATTCGTCATACATTTGAAGCCTGTAATAAACTTTTGAAAGAATTTCCATCGTATATATATCCTGTGGATTTAATTCTAATGCTTTTTCTCCGTATTCTTTTGATTTTAAAATATAATCGTTAGCTTTTTCGTCTAATTTTGTTGTTATATCTTTCAATTTTGTTATACCAGATGAATATTTTTGATAATTAAGGACTGTTTGATAGTAAAAATAAGAAACAGTGTAGTAATAATCTGCTTTTTTGTTATCATATTCAATACCATTATTATATGCTTCTAATGTTTTGTCGAAATATTCGTTCATTTTCTGTTCAACTGGAGGTAATTGACTGTTCAGGACATTTGATTTTTCTTCAAGTATAGGTTTTTGTTTTGCAGGTTCATTTCTGTTTTTGAAGGCTTCTTTATCTAATGAATCTGCAGTTTTTACTAATTTAAAATATTTTTGTTCAAAATCATCATAAATTTTGGCGTAGGAATTTCCTTTGACAATATAAAGTATAGAATTGTCAGGAGTTAAAGAAATGGCTTTATCAATATATTCAAAAGCTTTTTCGTATTCACCTCTCGGTGTATAATAATCAATTAAACTGTAAATAATTTTTGATTCCTGAGGATATTTTTCAACACCTTCTTCTAATTTTTTTAAAGCAGCAGTAGAGTCGTTTTTTTCGTATAAAACCTGAGCAAGATATTGGTATGAAGTACCGATTTCGTATCCATTATCAATAGAAAGCTGAAAATATTCAACTGCTTTGTCAGGCTTTTGGGCATTATAAGCAAAAATTCCTGCAAAATAAGCCATTGCACCTACATCTACTGTGTCGTCTTCTGCTTTATATTTTATAAGTTCAAAACATTTTTCCAAATCTGTTAAAGCCATACTATAATCTTCGGCGTAGAATTTTTCGATAGATTCATTCATTAAGTTATCTCTCAGCTCTTTTATTTCGTTTACTGTTGAATTTTTAGTTATATATTTTTTTTCAACATCAAGTTCAATTGCTTTTGTATATGCTTCATAAGCTTTGCCTAATGCACCTGGAAATGAAATTTCGGTTTCTTCCCAATGAGATACAAAACCTTCAGAAATAAAAACTTTTATTCTTTTGTAAACCCATACTTCGTATTCACCTTCTATCTTTTTTTCAAGAGGTTCTCCATAAAAAGGTGTAGGGTCTGATTCTGATTTTCCTATAAAGGAAAGAGTTAAAGCGTCTAAGCCCGGTGCCAATAATTTTGTATTTACTTTATAAGCTTCTAAAAACAAACCGCCTCTTTTTGTCCATGTTGTAACTTTTGCCGATTTTTTTGGGTTTGTAATTTCGGCATCACTTTTTGCAATTTTCGATTTTAAAGCTTTTATTTCGGCATCATTATTTTGAGCAAAAGTGATAAATGAGATAAAAACAAAAGTTAATAAAATTAGAATTTTACTTTTCATAACGATTTTTTTATTAGTTAATAGATATTTTGTGTTTATTAGTTTTCATCTTCGTCATCTGAATCAACATCGTCTTCATCAATGTCATCTTCCTCAATATCTTCATCTTCTTCTTCATTTTCTTCATCAATAACACCATCTTCGTCAATAATTTCTTCAAAATCAGCAATGTAATCATCGTTTGTTAATACATCGTCAGTTGAATTTTCATCATCTTCATTGTTAAGATTTCCGTTTTCAATTTTAGCAACAGATGCAATAGCGTCATTTCCTTTCATTCTGATAAGTTTAACGCCTTGTGATGCCCTTCCTAATGGTCTGATTTTATCAATAGCTATTCTTATAGTTATTCCGGCTTCGGTAATAATTATTAAATGGTCATTATCAGTAACATTCATAATAGCCAATAATTTACCTGTTCTTTCTGTAATTTTAATAGTTTTTACGCCTTTTCCACCTCTGTTTGTTATTCTATAATCTTCTAAACGAGAACGTTTTCCAAATCCATTTTCAGAAATAACCATTAGTTGGGATTCGTGATTGTCTGTGCAAACCATTCCAATAACCTTGTCGTCTTTTTGGAGTTTAATTGCTCTTACGCCGGTTACCATTCTGCCCATATTTCTAACTCTTGTTTCTTCAAATCTTACAGCTTGACCATTTCTTGTAGCAATTATAATATGGCTTTTACCATTAGTCAAACTAACAGAAATCAACTTGTCGCCTTCTGTTATTTTTATTGCAGAAACGCCTAATCTTCGCTGATATGAATATTTACGCAGAACAGTTTTTTTAATTA
Source organism: Acetofilamentum sp. (assembly GCA_020722645.1). Lineage (GTDB taxonomy): Bacteria > Bacteroidota > Bacteroidia > Bacteroidales > JAFGUD01 > JAFGUD01. The sequence goes on from DYKL01000019.1 coordinate 3,616, forward strand.
CACCTTTTTCTGTTGCCATAACAATGTAATTGTTGTCTAAAAATTCATCATCAGTTAAGTTTTTGACATTCAAATAAGCAACAACTTTATCTTCACTGTCAATCTGAAGAAGATTAAGCAAGTGACGACCTTTTGATGCTTTTGTCCCTTCGGGAATCTCATAGACTTTAAGCCAGTAACATCTTCCGGAATTTGTAAAGAACAGCATTGTATTGTGCATAGATGCAATAAAAACATATTGTACAAAGTCTTCTTCTCTTGTTGCAACACCCTTTGCTCCTGTCCCACCCCTTCGTTGAGTTCTGTATTCGCTTAATAATGTTCGTTTTATATAGCCTAAGTTAGAAATTGTTATTACAACTTCTTCGTCAGCGTAAAAATCTTCGGGATTGAATTCAGCAGTGCCATATTGGATTTCAGTTCTTCTTTCATCGCCAAATTTTTCTTTAACTTCGATAAGTTCGTCTTTAGCAATTTGAAATCTTAAATTTTCATCTTCAAGAACTTGTTTTAAATAATCAATTTGTTTCATTAATTCGTCGTATTCACTTCTGATTTTTTCACGTTCAAGACCGGTTAATCTTTGAAGTCGCAATTGTAGAATTGCATTTGCCTGAATTTCGGTTAAATTAAAATTTAACATCAAGCCGTCTTTGGCAATTTCGGGTGTTTGAGAATTTCTGATAAGGGAAATAATTTCGTCCAAATGGTCAAGTGCAATGAGGTAACCTTCAAGTATATGAGCTTGTTCTTGGGCTTTTGTCAATTCAAATTTTGTTCTGCGAATAATGACATCTAATCTATGCTCAACAAAATTGCTTATAATATCTTTCAAATTAAGCAGTTGAGGTCTTCCTTTAACGAGAGCAATATTATTTACGCTAAAAGCAGATTGTAACTGGGTATATTTAAAGATTTTGTTGACAATTACATTGGGAATAGCATCAGATTTACAAGTAATAACAACCCTCATTCCATTTCTGTCAGATTCGTCATTTGCGTGAACAATGCCTTCAATTTTTCCATCATCAGCAAGCTCACCAATTTTTTTGATTTCGAGAGCTTTATTGACTTGATAAGGTATTTCGGTAAATACAATTCTGGGTTTACCGGAAGAAGATTGTTCTATATGATATTTGCCTCTTACAACAATTCTACCTCTGCCTGTCAAATACGCTTCTTTAACGCCTTGATAGCCGTATATAATACCTCCTGTTGGGAAATCAGGAGCTTTTATAATTTTGATAAGCTCATCAATTTCAATATCTTTATTATCAATAAAAGCATTTATAGCATCAATTGTATCGCTTAAATTGTGAGGTGGTATATTGGTAGCCATCCCGACAGCAATACCCGAAGCACCATTAATTAATAGGTTCGGTATTCTTGTAGGCATAACAGTGGGCTCTTCCAGTGATTCGTCGAAATTAGGCTGCATATCGACAGTATTTTTATCCAAATCGGATAAAATAAAATCTGATAATCTTTTTAATCTCGCTTCGGTATAACGCATTGCAGCGGGGCTGTCATCATCAATTGAACCAAAGTTACCTTGTCCGTCAATACTTGGATATCTTAAAGACCAAGGTTGAGCCATTCTCACCATAGCAGCATAAACAGAGCTATCACCGTGAGGGTGAAATTTACCGAGGACTTCCCCAACAATACGAGCTGATTTTTTGTGTGGTTTATTGTAATGAAGTCCTAACTCATTCATTCCATATAATACGCGTCTTTGAACAGGTTTTAGACCGTCTCTTACATCAGGAAGTGCTCTTGAAACAATAACCGACATAGAATAATCTATGTAGGCTGACTTTATTTCTTTATCGATGTTAATTTTAATAATCTTTTCTTCTATTTCTGACATTTTCTATTATTTTCAAAATTCAATCAGCAAAAGTACATATTTTGATTGACTTAATAAAATTGAAAATAAACTTTTTTACTATAATTTATTAACAATTTTGAATAAATTTCAAAAAAGTAATTATTTAAAACTATTTTTATTGATTATTTGAGTAATATCTCAGATTTTTTAAAAAGTATTTATTGTAATTTCATTTTTTTTTCAAAACTATTCATTTGAGTATTTTATTTTATTTATTTTTATAAAAAAAATTAAACTATTGTAAAATTTATAAATTATTGAAAATGAAAAAATTAGTCTTATTTTTTATTAGTTTAACCTTGTTTCTCAATTTGTTTTCGCAGGTTAATTATCAGAAGTTAGAATTAGTTAAAATAGTTGATTATGCTTATTGGCCAAGCTCTGTATGGGGTATTAACTCAATGAATGATGGAGAACATTACACTGTTTTTGAATATGACAGAAGCACATATTCAAGTTTAATCAATAAATACAACTATAAAACAGGTGAAAAAATTGAAACAATTGTTAATTTAACAGGATTATCAGTTGGATTGGTATCATATCAATACAAATTCAGCAACGATGAAAAGAAAATCTTAATTTATGCTGATAAAGAAGAAATATACAGGTATTCATTTTTGGCAAATTATTATGTTTATGATATTGCCAAAAAAGAGTTGATAAAAGTATCCGAAAACGGAATGCAACAAATAGCTGATTTATCGCCTGATGGTCAGAAAGTAGCATTTATCAGGGAAAATAATATTTATATAAAAGATTTGACAACAAAAGAAGAAAAACAAATAACAACAGACGGAAAAAAGAATAGCATAATAAATGGTATTCCGGATTGGGTTTACGAAGAAGAATTTGAATTTAATCAAGCATATCAGTGGTCACCTGATGGCAAATATTTAGCTTACATTAAGTTTGATGAAAGTGATGTAAAAGAATTTACATTATTGAAATATGCCGGTGAATCGCCACGAAACGAAGATTTTTCTTTATATCCGGGACAATATACCTTCAAATATCCCAAAGCCGGCGAGGATAATTCAAAAATCAGTTTACATATCTACAATATCGAAAACGGAAATACATCAAATATTGAAGTCTGCAAAGAGCAGGATATATATTTTCCGCGTATTTTCTGGAATAATGACGGAAGTAAACTAATTGTAGAAAAATTGAACAGAGAACAAAACGAACTGATTTTGTTTGCTGTAAATCCTCAAAATAATGAAGTTCAAAAGATATTGACCGAAAAAAACAAGTATTATATCGACGATAACACATACGACAACATTGTTTTTTTAGAAAACAACAAAAATTTTATAATTTTAAGCGAAAGAGATGGTTTTAGTCATTTATATTTGTATGATTTAGAAGGAAATTTAGTTAATCAAATAACAAAAGGAGAATATGATGTTACCGATTTCATCGGTTATGATGTTAACAACGATATAATTTACTATCAATCAACAGAATCATCACCATTAAACAGAGATATTTACTCTATTAGAACAGACGGAAAAAAGAAGAAAAAGATAAATGTAAATGATGGAACAAATGAAATTGAATTCAGCAAAGGATATAAATATTACATCAACACTTTTTCAGATATTAAAACCCCAAACTACGTTACACTTCACAATTCAAAAGGAAATGTTTTAAGGGTTTTGGAAGATAATTCTGATTTAAAAGCAATTATAAAGACTTTTGGCGGAGAAAACAAAAGCTTTTTCAAATTTAAGACATCAGAAGGAGTTGAATTAAACGGTTACAGAATTGTCCCGCCTGATTTTGATTCTACAAAAGTTTATCCGGCAATATTAACACAATACAGCGGACCAAATTCACAAAGTGTTCTGAATTCCTGGGAATTTGGCTGGGAAAACTATCTTGCACAACAAGGATTTGTAATATTTTGTGTAGATCCAAGAGGTACCGGCGGCAGAGGTGAAGAATTCAGAAAATGTACATACAAGCAACTCGGTAAATATGAAACAATAGATTTGGTAGAAGCAGGCAAATATATCGGAAAACTTTCGTATATAGATGAAAACAAATTAGGTATCTGGGGCTGGAGTTATGGCGGTTTTATGGTTTTGAACGTTATGACAAAAGGCAAAGGCGTTTTTAACACAGGCGTATCAGTTGCACCGGTTACAAACTGGCGATATTACGACAATATATATACCGAACGTTATATGGGAAAACCACAGGATAATCCAAGTGGCTATGATGATAATTCACCATTAAATTATGCAAAAGATTTACAAGGTAATTTGTTTTTGGCATTCGGTACAGCCGATGACAATGTTCATCCACAAAATTCTTACGAATTTATAGCAAAACTCATTGAAGCAAACAAAGAATTTACAACAATGCCTTATATTAATCGAAATCACGGCATTTATGGAGATACTCACAATACAAGTTTACATTTATACACTTTAAAGACTAAATTTTTCATTAAACATTTAATTAATGAATAAAAAATGGAGTTTAGTCTATAAAGTTCATAAAGTTGAAAGTTCATAATGTTAATACATTGATAATCACCTATTTGTGTTTGACTTTTAAGACACTTTTAGGGCAGGCTTTTTAGACCGGACTCAAAAATGTTTAAAAAATAGTGATTTAAGATTTGTATCAGAACAGACACCAGCCAGAGACGTAACAAAAATAAGTTGAAAGTTTATAGGTTTCAACTTTTTTTACAGACAATTTTGTAAATCTTTAATCATATCGTCTGCTTGTTGGTAGCGGTTTTGTTGAGCATCTTGCATAAATTTTTTTAAATCTTGTTTAGAGTAATAATTGAAAGGTTTTTTGAAAATGTGTTTAGTAGTAGCTTTCTGAATAATTTTGTAAAGATTAGCAGGCGTTTTATTGGTTTTTGGCAATTCGTAAGAAAGTTGTAAATTTGCAATTATCTCTGGAATTTTATGATTAAACGGCAGTTTATTGTTCAGAAGTATCCACAAAGTCAGCCCTGTTGAGTATAAATCAGATGTTTGATTAGTTAACTCTGTAAATTTCAAAACCTGTTCAGGCGAAGAATAGATTAGAGCAAAAGGTTTAAATTTGTCAATTTTTTCTAATTCAGGTACTTTAGCCATTCCAAAATCAACTAATTTTACATTAAACTCTGATTTTTTTGAAATAATTCCTTGCTCATTACACAAAAAAATATTTGCCGGTCTGATATCCCGATGAATAATGTTGTTTTGATGTAGTATTTTTAAACCTTCGAGAGCTTCAATAATTATTTTTATTATTGTATTAGTTTCAAAATCAGAACGAATTTTTTTATTTTCGAATAAAAATTTCAAATCGAAACCATTTAAAAATTCGCGTATAATAATATAATGTGTGTCAGTTTGAAAAAAATCAATTAATTTGCAAATGTTTTTGTGTTCAAAATTTACGGCTTTCTCTCTAAAAAAATTGTATTCTGAACTTCGATTTTTAATATTAAAAGATTTAAGAATAAATGGAGTTGTATCCCCTACTCTACTTGCGATATATACTTTTTCGAAAGCATTTTTTGTTTTAATTTTTTGTTTAATAATATAAGTTTGAATAATTGACATAATTTTGAATTTCTGATAACTTTTTCTGATAATCTAAAAATTAGGTATTAGATTTGCAAAATAATAAAAAAAAAGATGATGAAAAAATTGAAATTTTTGTTTTTAGTACCATTTTTGTTAGCTTTTACGGTATTTACGGCAGTAATTAACAAAAAAATAGAATCCCCGACCGACCCACCGTATATAAATTATTCATCACAATGGATTGATTCTGTTTTTAATTCGATGACTTTAGAAGAAAAAGTCGGACAGTTGTTTATGGTGTCGGTATATCCAAATAATGAAAATCAAGCTGACATTGACAATATTATAAAAAAATATAACATAGGCGGTATTATTTATTTTCAAGGCACCCCGACAAAAATAGCACAATTAACGAATAGATTTCAATCAATTTCCAAAACTCCGCTAATGGTTGCAATAGATGGTGAGTGGGGTGTTGCAATGAGGCTTGACAGCGTCATAAAATTTCCTTATCAATTAATGCTTGGAGCAATTGAAGATAATAATTTAATATATCTGATGGGCGAAGAAATTGCCAAACAATGCCGGATATTAGGAATAAACATCAACTTTGCTCCCGTAATAGATATAAACAACAACGCAATGAATCCGGTAATAGGCGTCCGCTCGTTTGGAGAGAACAAAATTAAGGTTAGCCAAAAAGGATATGCTTATTCATTGGGTATGCAGGATAATAACATATTGGCAGTAGCAAAACATTTTCCGGGACATGGAGATACAGATATTGACAGCCACAAGGACCTGCCGATTTTGAACTTCACTCCTACCCGATTAGATACTTTGGAGATGTTTCCGTTCAAACAACTGATTGAGGCAGGTGTTGGAGGAATAATGATGGCTCATTTGTTTATTCCACAACTTGATAATACACAAAACCTTCCAAGCTCATTGTCCGAAAAAATCACAAAAGGAATACTTGTAGATAAATTAGGATTTAAAGGTTTAATTTTTACAGATGCACTTGGAATGAAGGGAGTTGCTAAGAATTATGGTCCCGGTGTTGCAGAAGTAAAGGCATTGAAAGCAGGTGTAGATGTTTTATTGATGTCGCAAGATGTGCCTATTGCATACAATGCAGTTCTAAATGCAGTAAAATTAGGAGAAATTCCACAAGAAATGATAGATTTTAAAGTTAAAAAAATAATTCAGGCTAAATATTGGTTTAAACTCCATAAATTTGAGCCTTTAAATACAAAAAATATAACGGAAAAATTAAATACACAACAGGCTACGTTAGTAAACAGAAAATTAGTAGAAGCAGGATTGACTTTGTTGAAAAATCAAGACAATATTATACCGTTTCAAAATTTGGAAACAATAAAAATCGCTTCAGTTTCAATTGATGATGGTGAGTTTACAGTTTTTCAGGATTATTTACAACGATATACAAAGTTAGATAATTACACAATAAGCAAAGATGCTTCAACAGAGGAGTTTAATGCTCTTATCGGCAGTTTGACAAAATATGATTACGTGATAGTTGGAGTACATAATACTAATCAATATGCCGTAAAAACGTATGGAATAACAACGCAGACATTAAATTTCGTATCAGAATTGGCAAAAAAACAAAAAGTGGTTTTGGATTTATTTTGTAATCCTTATGCTTTAAAACGTTTCACGAATATTGACAAGATATTTGCAATATTAGTTTCTTACGAAGATACAAGAATTGCACAGGAATTATCAGCACAACTTTTATTCGGGGGAATTCCGGCGAAAGGTAAATTACCAGTTACAATAGACAATTTATTTAACGCCGGTGAAGGGATTACAACAGCACAAATCAGGCTTAAATACTCAATTCCAGCTGAATTGAATATTGACAATGAACGTCTGTATCAGATAGATTCGCTTATATACTCTGCAATCGGCAGAAAGGTATTTCCGGGTTGTCAGATATTAGCTGTAAAAGACGGAATAGTGTTTTTTCAGAAATCTTATGGCTATCATACATATAAAATGAAAAATCCTGTAAAATGGAATGATTTATACGATTTAGCTTCAATTACAAAAGTAACTTCAACAACAACCGCTTTGATGAAAATGTATGATGAAGGCAAATTTGATATTTATAAAAAATTATCAGATTATTTGCCGGAGTTATTAGAAACAAATAAAAGTGAAGTCAGAATAATAGATGTGCTGACACATCAAGCAAGACTTAAAACTTGGATACCATTTTATAAAAGAGCTTTGAATGAAGACGGTACTTGGAATAATTATTATCTGTCCAACACAAAAACAGAAGTTTACAATTTGGAGATAATGAATGGAGTCTATATGAGGAGCGAATTTCAGGACGAGGTTTACAAAAGAATTTACGAATCAGAACTGAATTCTAAAAAAAGATACCGATACAGCGATTTAGGATTTTATTTATTTAAACAAATAATTGAAAAAACTACAGACACAACACTTGAAGCTTATGTTGAAGACAATTTTTATAAACCGCTGGGAGCATACAGTTTAGGTTATAATCCTTTGAAGTCCGGCTATAAAATTGAGCAAATTCCGCCAACCGAATATGATATGAAATTTCGTAAAAAACTAGTACACGGCTATGTTCACGATTATGGAGCCGCAATTTTTGAGGGAGTTGGAGGTCACGCCGGTTTATTTTCAAACGCAAATGATTTGGCAAAAATCTCGCAAATGTACTTACAGAATGGCGAATATGCGGGAGTTCAATACATTAAACCAGAAACTATAAAATTGTTTACAAAAAGACATTTTTATAACAACAGACGGGGTTTAGGATTTGATGCAACTGACGGAAACGGTGAAGGTCCTGCTTGCAGTCTGACTTCTGCATATAGTTATGGGCATACCGGTTTTACAGGTTGCATTGTTTGGATTGACCCACAATACGATTTTATATACATTTTCCTTTCAAATCGCATTTATCCTGACATAGAAAATAATCAGATAAACGATGAAAATATCAGAGAGGTTGTGCAATCTATTTTTTACAAATCGTTTTTGTATTGCGCCAATTAGAATTTTGATGATAATTTTAAAATTTATTTTTAGGATTTTCGGATAACATTAAAATAAAAAAACAGTCTTAAAAGACTGTTTTTTTGTGGGCGATGAGGGATTCGAACCCCCGACCCCTTGGGTGTAAACCAAGCGCTCTGAACCAACTGAGCTAATCGCCCGTTCTTTAAAAAGTGTTGCAAAAATAAAAACTTATTATTAATAAAAAAAATTTTTTTTCAATTTTCAAAAAAATATTTTATAATTCCTTAAATCCGCAAGTTTTTCGTAAGTGGTTGCAGGTGAAAACACCTGCAACATGCAGTTTGCACCCGGTTTCACCATCGTGAAAATACAATTCGTTATACAGTTGCAGGTGAAAACACCTGCAACATGCAGTTTGCACCAGTCAGGTGTTTTCACCTGACTGAATTTCAGATATATAAGTATAGACATACGGATTTAAGGTAATTATTTAGTAAGCAAATAATTACAAAAAAATCAATTTGCAAAATTCCCTTGCCATTCTTTTACTATTTTAATTTCTTCATCGGATATATAATTTTCTTTTGAGGCTGTTACTAATAAAGTTTCAAAATCGGTCAATGTTTCAAAACTTACCTGAGCCTTTGTGAAATTATCTTCAGCAATTTTAAAACCATAGCTAAAAATAGCTAAAAGTCCCAAAACATTGAGTTTTGCATTTTTCAAAGCATCAATTGCCGATAAACTGCTTCCTCCTGTTGATATTAAATCTTCGATTACAACAATTTTAGAATTTTCAATTATCTTACCTTCAATTAAGTTTTCTCTGCCGTGTTCTTTAGCTTTTGCTCTGACGTACAAAAAAGGGAGATTAAGAAAATCCGCAACAAGAGCACCTATTGCAATTGCACCGGTTGCAACTCCAACGATGGCTTGCACATCAGGGTATTTAGAATTTATGTTCTTTGCAAATAAATTTTTCAGATAATTTCTGATTTCAGGATACGATAATAATTGTCTGTTATCGCAATAAATCGGAGATTTTATACCACTTGCCCAAGTAAAAGGATTTTGAGGTCTTAATTCTATTGCTTTTACAGATAGAAGATATTGTGCTAATTTTTTGTCTTTCATGATTTTACGCTAAAAAAATACCTGCAATTTTGCAGGTATTTTTGTTATTTAAAAAATATTAATTGCTTATGATTTTTGCTTCAACACGTCTGTTTAACTGACGACCTTCAGGAGTTCCGTTATCAGCAACAGGTTGAGTTTCACCGTAACCTTTTGCAATTAAATGAGTTTGAGGAACGCCAATGCTAACCAGATAATCAACAACAGACTGAGCTCTGTTTTGAGACAAAGTTAAGTTAGATGCATCAGAGCCTTGACTGTCAGTGTGTCCTGAAATTTCAATTACTAGATTAGGATAAAGTTGGAATGCTTGTGCCAGTCTGTTTAATTCAGGATAAGATTCCGGTCTTAATGCCCATTTACCTGTATCAAAGAAAACGTTACGCAAAACAACTTTTGAGCCCGGATTAACAGGAAGCAGTTGAATATCTTTACGAATTTCCTGATAACCACTTGTTTCAGGAATGTTAAAGTTTTCTGAATGAAACATATAACCATCAGCATTTACTGACATACCGTAGTCTTTACCTGATGGAAGCATAACTGTATATTCACCGTTAGAGGCATTTGTCATAACAGTCTGGATAACCTCTTGAGTAGCATTATCAACAATTTCAATACGAGCATAAAGAGGCTTCATTGTTTCATATTCGGAAACAATACCTGTAACAACAGTCAATCTCATAGTTTTTATTTCAACAGGCGGTTCCATTGAAAATTCGTTTACCGGTTTTTTTATGTATGCGATTAAATCATCTTCAGCATCATTCATTATATCTTTAGGTGTGTAGAAAAAGAATTCGTACAAATCCAAATCGCCATAATTGTCTTCTTGTCCGTTTGAGGTGTAATAACCGGTTCTTTTGTCTTTGTTGACAAAAATGAACATATCATCGCCTGGTGAATTCAATGGGTAACCAACATTTTCCGGTTCACTCCAACGACCATCAGGAAGTTTATACGAACGGAAAAGGTCAAAACCACCCATTGTGTTGTGTCCGCGTGAAGAAAAATAAAGAATACTGTCGTTATTTAAAAGGAATACTGCTTCTTCGTCGTAGATAGTATTGACATCACCGCCAATGTTAGCAGGTTTTGTCCAGCCATTGTTAGAATTGCCTCTTCTCATTGACATATAAATGTCTTTTCCTCCGTATCCTTTTTTTCTGTTGCTGACAAAGAAAACTACAGTTGAGTCACTATTAAAAGTTAAACTGGATTCACGAGAATTTTTCTTATTTATTCTTTTAATAACTTGTTTTGGTTTTGTCCAAACCTGTTCACCATTATTTTTAGTTCTTTTAAAAGAAATAAATATATCACCCATTCCTTTTTTGCCTCTGTAAATTAAAATACCATTTCCAACAGGATTAACTGCAACGCTGGCATCATTTCCTTTTGAGTTGATTGGTTTTTTCATTTGTTCGGGAGCCTGCCATTTTTTATTCAGAGCGCTTGTGTAGTAAACATCTTCAAAATATTCATTAGAAATTTTTCTGTTTCTTTTTCCACCTATTGTTTCAGGTCTTCTTGATGTAAAAAAAACGATTGAGTCATAAGGTGCAAAAATAGGAGAGTATTCAGGATAAGAACTGTTTACATCGCTGCCCAAGTTATCAATAATGACACTAACAGGTTTATTGATTAGTTCAATACCGACTTCGCATTCTTTAATATATTTATTAATTACATCGCCTTTCCTTTTTAGTTCTCTTTCGCTGAAAGCATCTCTGTATGCTTTGTATTCATCAATGGCATCGTCGAATTTGCAATTTAAATGATAAGCACGTCCCATCCAGAAATGAATGTCTTCAGAAACATTCGGATTTAGATTGAAAGCTTCGTCAATATATTTAATCCCATTAAGTTCATCATACATTTGAATATAACAAACACCGAGTTGATAATTAAGTTCAGCATTATCAGGATTATATTTATGTGCAATCAATAAATAATCTATTGCTTGCTGGTAACTTCCTTTCTTCTCTTGTTTGTAGAATTTGAATCCTTTTTTGATACTTTTCCACGATTCTTTAAATTCGATGTCGGTAGTAAAAAATTCTTTTTTCTTTACTTTAATTTTTTCTTGTGAAAAAAGTGATAACGTTAGGATTGAAAATAAGAAAATTGCAAAAAATTTTTTCATATTGTTCTGATTTGATATTATTCAAAAAGTTTTAATTTTATTAAAAATGTGCTAAAAAAAATAGCGTTTTTAAGTTTTATAAGTAAAAAAAAACATTACAAATATATCTAAAAAAAATTAATAATACAAAAAAATTTGAAGTATTTATAAAAACTAAAAATGGGTTTGTAAGAACTTTAATAATAATTGATTGATATTTATAGATTATTTAATAAATTATTGTTTTTTTTGATATTCTTTAAAAATATCCATAATAATAACAATCAAGTCGTATTCAGATGTCTGAATAACAAAATCTCTTTCAAAGCTGCAGTATTTCATAAAATCATCTAATTCTTTTCCGTCGAGTTTTGTTATTTCAGCTACTAATTCTTTATTAAATTTAGCTTCTGCGATTTTGTTTAACTCATCAATTTTTTGCTGTGTTTTAATTTTTTTCAATTGTTTTTCTCTATGAGTATAAATAGGCATAGGAATTCTTATTCCTGATTCAACATTAATTTTTTCTAAATCTTCATTATCAATAATTTCAGCAAACCATTTTGTAATTCTTTCTGTTTTTTCATCTTCTTCAAGCTCTGTCTGAGAAATATCATAGATAAAAGCATCCCACCTTAATCTGTAAATATCAACTTTTCCAATCATATAAGTTTGTGGTTTAATATAGAAAACCATTTCAATTTTGTTGTTTTTATCTGCTGATTTAAAATTCGGTTTTATACTTTCAGTATAATAACCAATACAAGAAACTTTTAAATTATCAAATCTGTCCATTAAAATTCTGAATTTTCCGGTTGTATCAGTCTGTACTGCGGTTCTTCTGTTAGTGTTTATTATATATGCCATTGGAACAGGTTTTAGCTCTTCTGCGTCAATTATTTTCCCTACAATTATATATATATTTGTGTCCTGTGCAAAAAAATTTAAGGAAAAAACCAAAAAAAACAGTAAAATAGATAATTTTTTCATTTTAAATATTATAATTATGTATCAAACTTAGAATAAAAATGGCAAATACTGCTAAAAAATTTATGCGAATTTAATATAATTTTTTTATCTTTGTAAACACTCAATTTTTTTTAACAAACATAAACACTCTAAATATACGATGAATAAGATTTCATTTGTCTTTAACGACGTTATAACAACTATTGATTTCAGTTTGGGAGAATATTCCCCAACAAACACTTTGCTGGAATTCATAAGGAGTAAAGAAAACCGCAAAGGTACAAAAGAAGGCTGCAATGAAGGAGATTGCGGTGCTTGTACAGTTATTTTAATCGAACTGATTAACCAAAAAATAAAATTCAGAGCTATTAATTCGTGTGTCATTTTTCTGCCTGCTATTCACGGTAAACAAATATTGACGATAGAAGATGTAGGAAAGGAAGAAAATTTAAACCCTGTTCAGGAATTGTTTATAAAACATCACGCTTCACAATGTGGTTTTTGCACACCCGGTTTTATAATGTCTTTGTTAGCTCAAAAAATAGATAAACCCAATTCGTCTAAAGAAGAACTTATTGAAGCAATTACAGGTAATTTATGCCGTTGCACCGGATACAGACCAATTGTTGATGCTACAACAGAAATTTCAAATTTACCTGAATTAACTATTCCAAAAGGATTAATCAGAACAGATTTATTAAACCAAATTCAAAAGGCTGAACCAATAAATATTGAAACTGCAGAAAATAAATATTTACTTCCTTTTACTTTTTCAGATGCTTTAAAAATGAAGTTTAAAAATTCTGATGCCGTTATTACAAGCGGGGGGACTGATTTGGTGCTGACTGTTACAAAAAGAAAAGAAAAATTACCCAAAGTTATTGATATTTCTGCAATTGAAGAAATACAATATATTAAAGAGAAAGATAATAAACTTGAAATTGGAGCAGGAACAAAAATTGAAGATATTTATCAATATTCAAAGAATAATTTTTCTGCATTATCAGAAATTTTAAGTGTTTTTGGTGCAAAACAAATCAGAAACAGAGCCACAATAGGAGGAAATTTAGCAACTGCATCGCCAATTGGAGATATTCTTCCTGTTTTATATGCATATAATGCTAATATTATACTTTCATCATCTGAAAAAGAAAGAAAAGTTAATATTAACGATTTTATAATTGGGTACCGTAAAACAGTTTTATCTTCAAATGAGTTGATTAAAGCCGTTGAGATTCCTTTTGTTGCAGAAAATCAAATTGTTAAGTCTTATAAAATTTCAAAAAGATTTAATCTTGACATTTCTACTGTTAGCGCAGGTTTTTCGATTATTAAAAATGATAAATTAGTAGAAAACATTGTGCTTTGCTACGGCGGTATGGCAGAAAAACCTAAAAGAGCTGTTGAAACGGAAAAATTTTTGATAGGTAAAGAGTTAAATTATGAAAATATTGAAAAAGCTGTAATTATTTTGGAAAAAGAATTCAAACCACTTACAGATGCTCGTTCAAGCAATGAAGCAAGAACAATTATGGCAAAAAATTTATTAATTAAATTTTTTCAAGAAATCTAATTTTAAACAAATAAAACATTTCAATATGAATCAACAATATCACGAGAGTGCTTTATTTCACGTTACAGGAAAAGCTAAATATATTGACGATATAGTTATCAAACCCGAACCTCTTTTATGTTATGCTTATACAAGTCCTATCGCAAAAGGAAAAATAAAAAGCTATGACTTATCCGAAGCAATAAAAGTTAAAGGAGTTCACACAATTCTTACTTATAAAGATATTCCGGCAAAAAATTTAATAGGAGCCGTTAAACACGACGAACCGGTTTTAGCAGAACAGGAAATCAGTTTCATAGGGCAAGCAATTTTTTTGTTGGCTGTTGATACAGAAAAGGCTTTTCTAGAAGCAAAAAAGTTAATAAAAATCGAATTTGAGGAATTTGAACCCATAATTACAATAGAACAAGCTAAAAAAGCAGGCACAAATTTAGAAACTCCAAGAAAAATTGAAAGAGGCGATATACAAAAGGGTTTTGATGAATCTGATTTTGTAATTGAAGGAATTTCAAATTCCGGTTCGCAGGAACAATGGTATTTAGAGACACAAACATCTTTGGTCGTCCCCGGAGAAGGAAACGAATTTAAAGTTTATTGCTCTACACAAAACCCGAATGAAACACAATTATTAATTTCTGAAGTTTTGGGAATTGAAGCAAAAGAAATTGAAGTTGAGACAAGAAGAATGGGAGGCGCATTTGGAGGAAAAGAAACTCAAGCCGCAATTTATGCAATTTGGGCAGCATTATTGGCTAAAAAGTTGCAAAAACCTGTCAAAGTAAGATTAGAAAGGCATAATGATCAACAAATCACAGGGAAAAGACATCCTTTTGAAAATTACTACAAAGTAGGTTTTAACAAAGACGGAAAAATTATTGCCGCTGATTTTGAACTTAATGCAAATGGCGGTGCTTTTGCTGATTTGAGTATGGCTATTCTTGAACGTGCAATGCTTCACGCTGAAAATTGTTATTTTATACCAAATATAAGAATAATTGGAAATGTATGGCTTACGAATTTGCCTCCAAATACTGCATTCAGAGGGTTTGGCGGTCCACAGGGTATTTTTAATATCGAATACATAGTTGAAAGAATAGCAAGAATGCTTAAAAAAGATGTTACAGAAGTACAATTTACAAATTTTTACGGCGAAAATGAAAACAATATTGCTCCATACGGACAGGTCATTTTAAATAATCATCTTTACAAAATAAAAGACAAATTACTAGAAAGTGCTGAATATTTGAAAAGAAGAAAAGAAATTGATGAGTTTAATCTAAAGAATAAATATATTAAAAAAGGCATAGCCTTAACACCCGTTAAATTCGGCATTTCCTTCACAACTGCATTTCTAAATCAAGCCGGTGCTCTTGTGAATATTTATTTAGACGGGAGCGTACTTGTTAATCACGGCGGTACTGAAATGGGGCAAGGTTTATATACAAAAATTCAGAAAATTGCCGCTTCTGAGTTAGGAATTAATTTGAAAAAAGTTAAAGTAACTGCAACAAATACTTCAAAAGTACCAAACGCATCGGCAACTGCTGCTTCAACCGGTACTGATATTAACGGAATGGCTGTAAAAGATGCTATCGACAAAATAAAAAAGAACATCGCAGAAATTGCTGCTGAAGAATTCAATAATTCTAACAATGACAGTTTAACAAAACCCGAAAATATATGCTTTGAGAACAACATTGTTTTTGATAAAAAAAATCCTGATAGAAAAATTGAGTTTAAAAAATTAATTCCAATAGTAAGAATAAAACGTAAAAGTCTTAGTTCTACCGGTTTTTATGCCACACCCGGAGTAGAATTTGACAGAACAAAAGGAACAGGAACTCCTTTCTTTTATTTTGCTTATGGTATGTGTTTTACCGAAGTTCAGGTCGATTTGCTAAGCGGTTACACAAAACTCCTTCGAGCAGACATACTACACGATGTTGGAGATACTCTAAATAAGGACATTGACATTGGTCAGATTGAAGGAGCTTATATTCAAGGAGTCGGTTGGTGTATTTTGGAAGACCAAAAATGGAATAATTCAGGGAAAAATATTACACCATCACCGGATACATATAAAATTCCGGGTATTAATGATATTCCGGCAGATTTTCGCGTTAATTTGTTAGAAGGAGTACCCCACCCTTCTACAATAAAACGTAGTAAAGCCGTTGGAGAACCTCCGTTTGTTCTTGGGCTGTCTGCTTGGTTTGCAATAAAAGATGCTTTATGGGCTGTTTCGGCTTATGAAATAGAGCCTGATTTAAAATTTCCTGCAACTAATGAATATATTGTTGTCGCAACAGAAAAAATTTTATCAGAAATGAAAAAACAATAATTCGTTAATTTTTCAATTAGCGTCATCCTGAGTGATAACGAAGGA
>DYKL01000383.1 GCA_020722645.1 Acetofilamentum sp.
AAGACCTTTCGGTGGTGGCTCGGCTGTTCGGTGAGGACACCAAACAGGGCGGAAAATGTCGCAAGACCTTTCGGTGGTGGCTCGGCTGTTCGGTGAGGACACCAAACAGGACGAAAGTTCGGGATTGCAAATCCCAAACAGCGTTGTTTTATAGCCACAAGTCGAAAGACTTGCGGGAACAATGGTTAAGGACGTAAATGTATAAAAACGAAAAATAAATATCAATAAAAAAAACCAATTGTTGTATTTTCATATATTATTTCAACGAAAATTTCTTGTTTGGATATGGGTTCGGATTAAAAGTGGGAACAATTGGAAAGACAAAAGTCTTATTCATTTTATTTCCACAAGTCGAAAAACTTGCGGGAATAATGGGTTTAATATTTTATTCATATTTCTTTTTTAATAAAGTTAATAAAAAAACGTAAATTTGTAAAAATATCTTTCATTTTCATATTTTTTTTATAATATTGTTTTTGTAACGTCAAATAAACATTCAAAATGAAAATAAGCAATAAACCTAAATTAAATGCCAAAAATATCGGTCTGGTAATAGGAATTTTATTCTTTGTTTACATTGCGTTTTTTAGCCATTTACACGAAAAAATTCCAGTAATTGCTTCAACTTTGGCAGTTGCAATTTTAATGGCTGTTTTATGGATTACCGAAGCAGTTCCACTTGGTTTAACTTCATTGCTTCCGATTTTTTTATTTCCTCTTTTAGGAATAATGAACGGAAAAGATGTTTCAATGATTTACATAAACGATATAATTTTCTTGTTTATCGGTGGTTTTTTTGTCGCAATTGCAATGGAAGAACATAATTTGCACAAAAAAATTGCTCTAAAAATATTAACACTTACAGGTTCAGGATACGGAAAAACTTTGTTTGGTTTTATTGCAGCAACCGGATTTCTTTCGATGTGGATTTCAAATACCGCAACAACAATGCTAATGCTACCGGTAGTGATTTCTGTTACAAAAAAAATTGCTGAAAATATTGAAGGAGCCGATTCAAAAAAAGTTGCAATCGGTCTTTTACTTGCAATTGCTTATAGTAGTTCAATCGGTGGAATGGCTACACTTATAGGAACACCGCCGAATCTGGTTTTTGTAAAAATTTACAGCGTAATGTTTCCTGAGGCTGCCGAAGTTTCATTTCTGAAATGGATGCTTTTAGGCTTGCCGCTTTCTTTGTTTATGCTAATTTTCCTTTGGTTTTTGCTTTTTGTAAAATATAAACCCAAAAATACTAAACATTTTGACTCAAATATTTTCAAACAACAATATAAAGACATAGGCAAAACTACTTTTGAGCAAAAAATAATTCTCATTGCCTTTGTTGTTATGGCTGTTTTGTGGATTACAAGAACAGGAATAGGTTTTGGAAAAGTTGATTTTACAATGTTTGGGCATCATTTCTATTCGCAAAATTTTGAACTAAAAGGCTGGTCGTCAATTTTCAAAAAACCCGACTTTTTCAATGACGGGACAATTGCCATATTCATTTCTGTTTTACTGTTTTTCATTCCTTCAAAAAATAATAAAGGTAAAAAAATATTAAATAACGATGCATTCAGAAAAATTCCTTGGGAAATTATTTTACTTTTCGGCGGAGGTTTTGCAGTTGCCGATGGTTTTGTAAAATCAGGACTTACAATTTGGTTAAGTCAACAAATGTCGTTTCTGACAAAAGTTAGCCCGCTAATATTAATTTTTAGTTTAACTTTGTTTATGTCTTTTCTAACGGAATTAACGTCAAATACCGCATCAACGCAAATGCTTTTGCCTGTCATGGCAAGTATAGCTATTTCTGCAAAAATAAATCCTTTGTTTCTAATGCTGCCAACAACACTTGCAGCTTCGCTTGCGTTTATGTTACCTGTGGCAACACCGCCAAATGCAATTGTTTTCGGTTCAGAACAAATGAAAATTAAAGATATGCTGGCAACCGGACTAATTTTGGATTTTATGGGCGTAATTATCATTACTTTACTTATGTACTTTTTCGGAAACTCAATACTCATAGATAACTAAAAAACTCAAATATGAAGAATTTACTTTTAATTTCAGAACTCCTGACCCATATTTTATAAATCAGTTACTTACAAAAATTGGTTCGCAAACTAAATTGTTACATTTTTTTCGTAATCTTGTTGTTGATTGAATGGTAAATGCTTGATGACAAATAATTAGAATTTAACCCGCATTATTCATAAATAATGCTGACTGCCTGTCCCGCCTTTGCGGGAATATAGAATAACTAGCAAATTTGGTGTTTTGCAAATACCCAAATTTGAGATATTCTAATAAGCCTGTCCCGATTTATCGGGAGGGTATCCTGAATTGCAACCCACTAATCAAACCGCATTCATAAAAGTTTTAATAATTTTTATAAATAATTCAGGTTAAATTTCTGCGATTTATTGTTTAGCTTTTTTGCCACTTTATGGTCACGCTTGCTACTTTTTAGACTGCACTCACAAATTAAATTTTAATAACATTGAAATATGTTAATTTTGGGCTATTTTAGGGGTATAAAAACATAAAATTATATATTGTAATCACAAAAATATCAATTTAATATATTTATTTATAATTTTATACCTAAAAGCCTGAAAATTAACCCCTTAATTTTCAAAAAATTCCGCCCTTTACCCTTTGGAGTTCGTTTTTATTCAAAAATACAGGGGTTAACGAGGAATCTGTATAAAAAAAGCATATAAATATCAATAAATAAGACTGATAATGATATTTTTATATCTAACAAGTTCGGTGAAGACACCAAACAGGGCGGAAATATCAACAAATAAGACTGATAATGATATTTTTATATCTAACATGTTCGGTGAGGACACCAAACAGGGCGGAAAATGTCGCAAGACCTTTCGGTGGTGGCTCGGCTGTTCGGTGAGGACACCAAACAGGGCGGAAGACCTTTCGGTGGTGGCTCGGCTGTTCGGTGAGGACACCAAACAGGGCGGAAAATGTCGCAAGACATTTCGGTGGTGGCTCGGCTGTTCGGTGAAGACACCAAACAGGGCGGAAGACCTTTCGGTGGTGGCTCGGCTGTTCGGTGAGGAC
>DYKL01000384.1 GCA_020722645.1 Acetofilamentum sp.
CCGCATAAAATTTCGTATCAGTGGACAGGAAAGTAGCTCGCAATCCCTTACTGCTGCTACACTCGACCGTTAGTGGCAAGTGTAACAGACGACCGTAACCACAAAGAATATATCGAAAAATTTCGTAATTTTATAACCGACAGTAAGATGTAATTTTCAATCTGAAACCAATTAATAAAAATCATTAATTTAAAAATAGAACAATCAAAAAAACAATTTTTGTATCCTTAACAATTTGCTTTTTATGTCAATCTATATTTGCTCAAAATTTTGACAGAGCTAAGTTAGACACCTACTTTACGACACTTGAAACCAATAACAAGTTTATGGGAAGTGTTGCCATTTTCCAAAACGGAAAAATAATTTATACAAGATCAGCAGGTTTTTCCGACTATGAAAACAAAATAAAAGCAAACGAAAATTCAAAATATAGAATTGGTTCTATTTCTAAAACCATTACCGCTACGTTAATTTTGAAAGCAATAGAAGAAGGTAAAATTACACTTGATAAAAAACTTGCTGATTTTTATCCTTCTATTAAGAATGCCGATAAGATAACAATAGAACAACTATTACAACATCGTAGCGGTATTCACAGTTTTACTGATGACGAAGATTACGAAACGTGGAGGACTGAATCCAAAAGCGAAAAAGAATTGGTGGACATTATAAGTAGAGGAAATAGTGAATTTGAACCGGACAGTATTTTTCAATATAGTAATCCAAATTATATTTTGCTATCGTTTATTCTGCAAAAAATTTACAACAAGCCGTATGCGAAGATAGTACGTGAAAAAATCGTACTTCCTCTTGGGTTAAATCATACATTTTTCGGTAGTCATATCAATTCACAAAATAACGAATGTTATTCTTACTCATATTCAGGAAAATGGGAAAAAGAAGCAGAAACCGATATGTCAATTCCAATGGGAGCGGGAGGCATCGTTTCTTCGCCATCCGATATGGTAAAATTCGGAAATGCACTATTTTCAGGCAAAATAATATCAAAGGAGAGTTTTGCTGAAATGACAAATTTAAAGGACGGTTATGGGATGGGGATTATAAAATTACCTTTTTATGAAAATACGGGGTTTGGTCATACAGGAGCAATTGATGGGTTTAGTTCAATGTTATCTTTCTATCCAGAAAGTGGAGTAACCTTTGCATTGTTGTCCAATGGAAATAATTACAGCAACAATGAAATTGCCATTGCTGTTCTGAGTGAAGTATTTCATAAACCGTATGTAATTCCTGAATTTAAGTCTTTTGCTGTTACAACAGAAGATTTGGACAAATATTTAGGAACATACATCACGGATGCCATGCCATTGAAATTGACTATAACCAAAAAGGGAATCACCCTTATTGCACAAGCAACAGGACAACAGAAATTGCATCTTGAAGCAAGAGATAAAGATATTTTTTCTTTTGATAAAGCAGGGATTGTTTTGAAGTTTAATCCAGATAAAAAAACAGTTCTTCTTGTACAGGGAGGCGGAGAATATTTGTTTACAAGAGAATAAATGAAAAAACTTAAAATACTGAAAAAAGGTTAATTTTTAGAATAACACCAGCCACTAACATTGTATAAAAGCAATAGCGGGTGGAGTGGTAAATTCAAGGTCTGTGCATTTAACAAACTTTTGTGGTGGCGGACAGTTAATCGCTTTGAAATCCGCTACTGCTCTTATACTCAACCGTTAGCGGTCTGCTTGACCCGTCCTAAAAAATGTCTACACTAAAAAGTAGAATATGTATAAAAATGATGGAGTAACTAGACGTTACAGTGAAAGTTTTAAATTGAAAATTTTATCCGAACTTAGTACCGGAAAATAAAGTAAAAGACAATTAGGATTAATTTATGGTATTCAATCCAGTACTATTGAATGGATAAAGAAGTATGACCGTAAAGACTTAATGAACACACGTATTATGGTAGAAACAAGAGATGAAATAAGCAGACTAAAAGCATTGCAAAAAGAAGTAAAACAGTTAAAAGACTTACTAATAAAGAAGGATTTAGAAAAATTGGTTCAAGATAGCTACTTAGAAGTAGCAGCCGAGAACTTAGGCTATAAAGATGTAGAAGAGTTAAAAAAAAACTTAAGCACAAAAGCCTAATGAAATCAGTAGATAAATCAAAAATAGCAGGTTCTTATGGCATATCTGAACTTTGTTTAGAATACGATTTAACCCGAGATGCGTATTACAAGTATCAAAAACGTTTTGTTAAACAAGAAAATATCAAACAAAAAGTAATATCTTTGGTTAAAGAACGTAGAGATACATTGCCCAGAGAAGGATGTAGGAAATTACACAATGCCTTAGAACAACCGTTTAAAAAGAATGATTTGAAAGTAGGCAGAGATAAACTTTTCGATATTTTACGAGCAGAAAATATGTTGGTAACAAGAAAAAAAGCATCGTTTAAAACGACCAATTCATACCACCATTTCCACAAGTATAATAACTTGATAAAAGATATTGAAATAGAACGTATTAATCAAGTTGGGTGTCAGATATTACTTACATTAAAACAATAAATGGTTTTTGTTATTTAGCACTTATAACCGATGTTTATTCACGCAAAATAATAGGCTTTGATGTGAGTAACACCCTTGAGTTAACGGGAAGTCTGAGAGCCCTCAAATTAGCTCTCAGACGTTCTTCAAACATAGAGGGGCTTATTCATCACTCGGATAGAGGAGTTCAATATTGTAGCAATCAGTACGTAAATGAACTTAAAAAAAGTAATATTAAAATAAGTATGACCGAAGAAAAACATTGCTATGAAAACGCAATAGCAGAGCGAGTTAATGGACTATTAAAGGACGAATTTTATTTAGACCAAACCTTTTTTGATGTATCACACGCACAAAGAGCTGCAAAAAATGCAATAAAATTATACAATGAAGTAAGATTACACTTATCTTTGAATTTTAAAACACCAGAAAATGTGTATAAAAGTATCGCTTAAATTAATGTTTAACCTGTAGACTTATTTTAGGACTAGACAGGCGAGGCCGATGCATAACAAAAGAGTTGCAAATTGCCAACACACCGGCAATCA
>DYKL01000385.1 GCA_020722645.1 Acetofilamentum sp.
ATCACATAAACAAATTATCACATAAACAAATTATCACATAAACAAATTATCACATAAACAAATTATCACATTAACAAATTATCACATTATCACATTAACACATTATCAAATTGGCAAATTATCACATTATCAAATTGGCTAATTATCACATTATCAAATTTTTAATCTGTCTTTAAACGGTAAAAAAGTCATAAAATCAGCGTGATGCACAATGTAAGCTTCGGCTGTACGTTTAATCATATCACCTTCGTCTGCGTGTGCTGCAATAATATGACATACTTCTGCCGGAACTCCGCATTGTTCAGCCAACGAAACACCTGAAAACGGGTGACGCAGATATTTCCCGTAATTTCCCTGATATGACTTGCCTGTTTCATCTTTTTCGTATTCCAAAAGTTTTCCTACATCAGCAAGAATAGCACCTGCAATAAGAACATCTTGATTTATTGGTAGCGAATCTTTAAGAAATTCCGTCATTTTTAAACCACTGTCTTTTGCTATATGAACAACCAATCTTTTGTGGTCCATAAAACTTACTTTTAAATTGGGACCGGCAAGCAGTGTAAAAGGAATTTTTTGTAAATCATCAGCATTCAGTTTGCTTTTTGATAATGCTAATTCCCAAGTATCGGCGACTTTTTGACGTAACTCTGTGTTTTCTATCCACATAAGTTCTTGTCCCCATAGTTGTTTTACTCTATCTGTCATATTCTTTTTTGAGTACAAAAAAAATATAAAATAACGAATCAAAAAATTTTTTTGAAAAACATTTTCAACAATTTAATTTTTTTTCAAAAGCTTATTTTTTTTGTTTTATTTTGCAAGTTCAGATAATTAAAAAAAGATTAGATGAATTTAACGGGTTTTCAGAAATGGTTTAAAGAATTATCAGAGCTAAAGCATTTGATTATTGCGGGACCTTGTGCAGCAGAAAGCGAAAAACAAGTTTTAGAAACTGCAATGGAAATTTCAAAAATCAAGCATGTTAAAGTATTCAGGGCAGGTGTTTGGAAGCCTCGTACAAGCCCTTCTGATTTTCAGGGCATTGGAAATGAAGCTCTGAAATGGTTATCTGATGCGAAAAAAAATACAGGTTTGCTTACTTGTGTTGAAGTTGCTACACCCGAACATATTGAACAATGTCTGAAAAATAATGTTGATATTTTCTGGATTGGTGCCAGAACTGTTGCAAATCCTTTCTCTGTGCAAGCTATTGCAGATGCTTTAAAAGGTATTGATGTTCCTGTTTTGGTAAAAAATCCTATAAATCCTGATTTAAAATTATGGATTGGTGCAATAGAAAGGGTTTATAATGCCGGAATAAACAAAATTGCAGCAATACACAGAGGTTTTTACCCTTTTGAAGAAACTAAATTCAGAAACATTCCAAAATGGGAGATACCTATTGAATTAAAAACTATTTTCCCTGATTTACAGATTATTAATGACCCAAGTCATATTGCAGGTAAACGAGAATTGTTGTTGAAAGCTGCTGAACAGGCTTTGTGTATGGATATTGACGGATTTATGATTGAAACGCACATAAACCCTCAACAAGCGTTAAGCGATGCTAATCAGCAAATTACACCGGCTGAATTAACAGAAATGTTAGACAAGCTGATATTCAGAGAAAAAGATTTTAATTCCGATGATTTTAAATGCCAGCTTGAAAATTTGCGTTTACAAATAGATTCTATTGATTTTCAGTTAATTGAATTGTTGTCAAAAAGAATGAAAATTGTTGAAAAAATAGGAAATTATAAAAATGACAATAATATAAGTATTTTGCAACTCGAAAGATGGCGACAAATAAGACAAACAAGAATAAAAGCAGGCGAAGAACTTAATTTAGACCCTGAATTTGTTAAAAAACTAATGCAAATTATTCATAATCATTCAATTAGTATTCAAACAAAAAATTAAAAATATATGTACATATTACTTTACTTATCGATTCCGTTAATAATCTTTTCTTCATACTTTCGTCAAATAAAAACTGAAGACTGTAAAAAAGAAGAGGTTATAATTGTTTCTTATAATATTGAAAATTTATTTGATACAATAGATGCACCTACACATCTTGACGAAGATTTTACACCAATGAGCTATAAAAACTGGAATACCGAAAAATATGATAAAAAAATATCAGATATTGCAAAAGTGTTATCTTCAATCGACAAAAATAATTTACCTGACATTGTAGGATTGATAGAAGTTGAAAATCGTGATGTACTTGAAGATTTGATAAAAGACTCGCTTCTGAAAAATGCTGATTACCAAATTGTTCATTACGAAACCACAGACCCAAGAGGCATTGATGTTGCTTTGTTATATAATCCGAATATCTTTGAATATATTTCAAGCAAACAACTACAGGTTTTTGACGATGAAGGTAAATTATACAGGTCGCGTGAAATTCTTTATGTTAAAGGATTGCTGGGACAAGACACTGTTCATATTTTTGTAAATCACTGGAAATCAAGGTCGGGTGGGGTAGAGAATACAGAATATAAGCGAATTTGGGCAGCAAATATTTTAAGAAGTTTTATTGATAAAATTTTTGATTACAACTCAAATGCTAATATTATTTGTTTGGGCGATTTTAATGATGTCCCTATGAACAAGAGTCTGAATGTAAGTCTTAATGCTTCTGTTGATTCGGTGTTTGACAATAATAAAGAATTGTTTAATTTATCAGCTTATCAGTCAAAAATAGGCTTTGGCACATATAGTTTTGATTATGAGTGGTATATGCTTGATAATATAATTGTATCACAAAGTTTGTTATCAAAGAAAAATGAAATTTATGCATTAGAATATTCTAAGGTTTTTAAAGATGATTTTGTTGCAAAATACAATCCTAAGGCTGATGATACAATACCAAATAAAACTTACGGTGGAAATTCATATTTCGGAGGTGTCAGCGACCATTTTGCCGTATATTGTTATTTGAAAGTCAAAAAGTAAAAAGTTTAGTTTTTCGAGTTGTCGAGTTGATAGTTGAATTGTTTCATTGTTTCATTGTTACATTGTTTCATTGTTACATTGTT
>DYKL01000386.1 GCA_020722645.1 Acetofilamentum sp.
AATAGAATGAAAATAATTACAAATCAACGACTTACAAAATTATTTACACATGAAGAAATTATTACTAATAGGCATAATGTTATTAATCGCGATAAATTTTGCAGTAAGTCAGAATTTTTACACTCAAACTATCAGAGGTAATATAGTTGATATTCAATCACAAAGCACGATAACGGGAGCTTATGTAAAAGTTTTGGAAACAAGTCCTTTATTGGTAGTAACTTCTGATGCAAATGGTGATTTTGTTATTGAAAATGTTCCCGTAGGAATGCAAAATATTGAAGTGCAGATGATTGGATACGAAACAGTTACTTTAAGAAATGTAAAAGTTACTTCGGGAAAAGAAATGATTCTTAAAATTGAAATGACAGAAAAAGTAACAGATATAAACAAAGTTGTTGTAACTGGATACAAAAAAGACAAACCATTGAATGACATGGCAAATGTAAGTGCCAGAAGTTTTTCGGTTGAAGAAGCAAATCAGTATGCAGGAACGTGGCATGACCCTGCAAGAATGGCAGCAAATTATGCCGGAGTTATGGCAATGGGTGACCAGCGAAACGACATTATTATTCGTGGAAATTCACCTCTTTCTGTACTTTGGCGTTTGGAAGGTATTGATATTCCAAATCCTAATCATTTTGGAACTATGGGAACAACAGGTGGTCCAATCAGCATTTTAAACAACAATACTTTATCTAATTCCGATTTTTTTACCGGTGCTTTTCCGGCTGAATATGGTAATGCCACAGCAGGTGTTTTCGATTTGAAAATGAGAAACGGCAATTATGAAAATACAGAATATACTGTTCAGGTTGGAATGAATGGATTTGAAATAGGAATGGAAGGTCCTTTTTCAAAAAAATCAAAAGCTTCATATTTAGTAGATTACAGATATTCAACCTTACAGTTTTTTGATATATTGGGAATAAATTTCGGTATTTCCGGAATTCCTCAATATCAGGATTTAACTTTCAAAGTAAATGTTCCTAATACCAAAGCTGGAAATTTTGCTTTGTTTGGAGTTGGTGGTGTCAGTCATATTCTGGCTTTGAGCGATGACAGAGACGAAGACGACTGGTCGTTCGGTAAAAATGACCTGGACTTTTCTTTTGGTTCAAACATGGGAGTTGTGGGCTTTTCCAATCAGTACTTTTTTAATACAACTACAAGAATTAAAACCGTGGTTGCTGTTTCGGGTTCTCAGAACACAACAAGAGTAGATTCCGCTTTTGAAGATAAACCTTCTGAATTGTACTACGGAGATAATTCTTACGAAATAAAGTATTCGGCAACTACAAAATTTACAAAAAAATTCAATGCCAAAAACACATTGAATATTGGTGCAAGTATTGATTTTTATGATGTCAATTACGAAGACAGCGTTAAAAGAGCAATTGATAACCGGTTTATTCATCTTTCAGAAGCTAACGATAAAAATATGGCTTATTTTCAGACATACGTGCAGTGTCAACATAAATTCAATCAGGATTTAACCTTGTATGGAGGTGTTCATTTCCAGTATTTCAATTTAAATAACAGTTTCAATTTTGAACCGAGAACAAGTATAAAATGGAAATTTACTGATAATCAGTCAATTAGTTTAGGTGCAGGTATGCACAGCCAACTTCAGCCCAGATTGGTTTATTTTACAAAAACAAATTATTTTGACGGCACATATGCCTACACAAATCACGATTTGGATTTTTCAAAAAGCAATCATGTTGTTTTGTCTTATGATTATAACATAAACAATGATTTAAGACTAAAAGTTGAAACTTATTATCAGCATTTATACAGTATTCCTGTTGAAATAAAATCATCTACTTATTCGTCAATAAACTACGGAACTAAATTTTTTCTTGACAGGGTTGACAGTTTGCAAAACACAGGAACAGGACAAAATTACGGACTTGAAATAACTTTTGAAAAATTTTTAAGCAATAATTACTATTTTTTAGTAACAACATCTTTGTTTAATTCAAAATATACTGCAAGTGATGAAATTTTAAGAAATACTGCATATAATGGAAATTATGTTGTGAATTTTCTCACCGGATATACATTTGAAATAAATGCAAATAACAGTATTTCAATTGATTTTAAAACAGTTGCCGCCGGAAACAAAAGATATATTCCGGTCGATATGGAAGCATCCGCTATTTACGAAACCGAAATTCCGGATTATTCACAGGCATTTGTTCCGCAGTATGACCCTTATTTCAGACTAGATGGAAGAATTTCCTATAATGTAAATTTTAAAAATGTAAGTGCAGATATTGCATTTGACGTACAAAATCTCACAAACAATAAAAATATTCTGATGCAGTCTTATGATCCAGCAACAAATCAAATAAGAACCGATTATCAGTTGGGTTTCTTTTATGTGTTCTTAATCAGAATTCAGTTTTAATTTTTTAACCACACTAAGTAATTGAGGTGTCTCTTTGGCATTTATTTAGAACACCGAAGTATTGATATACTATCATTGGCAATAATTTATTAAAATTATGAATATCGATTAACAAATTTTGATTTTTGATTTATTTTTCACAAATCTTAAATCGACGTTCCTTGTTCGATATTAATTATTATTTATGAATTATCTCAAATAGTACACGTTCAAAGTATATATAAATTACAGATTAAATATCAAACTCGTTCCGTTAAAATACTTTATAAAAAATTGAAACATAAGTTTTCGGTAGAGACAACTAAAACATCAAATAACCGCATTTTGTCGGTATCATCACCTAAAAAAAAATAAGTAACCAGACAAATTTACTTGTATATTTTAATTTTGTAATTTATTGAATTTGAATTAAAGAGCCCGGTCTAAAAACCCCTTCTTTTTTTCAAGCTCGTATAAATGCGATATTAAAAAAAAGATTAGACGTTTTATTTTTACGAGCCGGAAATTGAGTTAACCTGAATTATTCATAAAAAATTTGGAAAAATGGGTGTAATTATTTAATTTTGAAGCAATTAAAAGCAAAAAAATAACAAAAAATTACACCCAAAAATGAGTAATAAAAATACAGTGTTTTTT
>DYKL01000387.1 GCA_020722645.1 Acetofilamentum sp.
ATCTCACCTGACTGAATTTCAGATATATAAGTATAGACTTACGGATTTAAGGTTAATTATTAATTTAGTGTTTCTTAGTGCCTTAGTGGTTGTAATGAATCGCTAACTTAGTGTTTCTTAGTGCCTTAGTGGTTAAAAATGAATTACGAATGTCGGATGAGGAGTTGAAACAATTCAACAATGAAATTATTTTCTACCGAATAAACCTTTTTTTTGCTTATAATTAATCGTTTTGTTCAATAGTTTTTGTCCGATTACTCCCCAGCCGGGAAAACCGTCAAAATTACGGTCATCTATGTATATATCGGCAAGAATTTTTCGACTTATGTTTTGATCAAAAGTTTCTTCGGGATAACTTTTATTTATTGTATAAAATTCAATTCCGTTTTTTTTGCAAAATTCGATAGCTTCGTTTAATAAATCACCGCATCTGTATGTCCATAATATCAACAAATGTCCTTCTTCTTGCAGTGCTTTTAAGGTTTGAAAGACAAATGGCAATGGTTTGCCGATTTTGGGATATTTGTGCTCAACTATTGTTCCGTCAAAATCTATTGCTATTGTCATAATTTCAATTTTAATTTTTACAAAATTAGTTTGTTTTCTTCTTTTTTACCAATTTCTTTTTGTAAAATTTTATATTATTGTTTACATTTGCAGTTTATTTTATCTTTTTTAACTATTTAAACTCCAGTAAAATATTTATGAGCCAATTGAATATTTATAATACTTTAACGAGAAAAAAGGAAAAGTTTGAACCGATTAATCCCCCTTTTGTTGGTATGTATGTTTGCGGTCCAACTGTTTATGGCGACGCACATCTCGGTCACGCAAGAGCGGCAATTACTTTTGATATTGTTTACAGATATTTGAAATATCTTGGTTTTAAAGTAAGATACGTAAGCAATATTACTGATGTCGGACATCTTGAGAATGATGCTGATGAAGGTGAAGACAAAATTCAAAAAAAAGCCAGACTTGAAGAAGTTGAACCGATGGAAGTTGTCCAGCATTTTACTATTAGGTATCATGATAATATGGCTCGGTTGAATGTTATCCGTCCTAGTATTGAGCCACACGCAAGCGGACATATCCCCGAACAGATTGAATTGGTTGAAAAAATTTTTGAAAACGGGTATGCTTATGAAAGTAATGGTTCGGTTTATTTTGATGTATTAAAATATAATAAAGACCATAATTACGGAAAACTTTCAGGGCGAAAAATTGAGGAATTATACGAAACTACAAGAAAATTAGAGGGACAACAAGAAAAAAGAAATTCTTTTGATTTTGCTTTATGGAAAAAAGCCGATGAAAAACATCTGATGCGTTGGAATTCAAAATGGAGCAACGGATATCCGGGCTGGCATCTGGAATGTTCTGCTATGGGAATGAAGTATTTAGGCAAACAATTTGACATTCACGGTGGTGGCATAGATTTGCAGTTTCCGCATCACGAAAGCGAAATTGCTCAAAGTGTTGCAGCTTACGGAAGCGAGCCTGTTAAATACTGGATGCATAACAATCTTATTACTATCAACGGACAGAAAATGAGCAAGTCTCTGAATAATTTTATTACATTATACGAGTTATTTTCAGGTGAGAATTCTTTGCTAAAAAAAGAGTATTCTCCTATGACCGTTAGGTTTTTTATTCTTCAGGCTCATTATCGAAGCCCCTTGGATTTTTCAAATGATGCACTTTTGGCTGCTGAGAAAGGCTTACAAAGACTGATTGCTGCATTGGAAACATCTGAAAAATTAAAAACTTCCGAAAAATCGACCGTTGACATAAAAAAAATCATTAATTCAGCTTTTGATGCCTTAAATGATGATTTTAATACTCCGATTTTTATCTCATTTTTATTTGAGGCTGTCAAAATGATAAATTTCATTCGTATTGGAAATGAAACGATTACACAATTTGATTTAGAAGAATTGAAAAAATTTCTTAATGCTTCTGTTTTTGAAATATTGGGGTTTAAAAACGAAAAATCATCTGATACTGATAATTTAAAACTTTCTTCCGATTTGATAAATTTAATTTTAAACATTAGATTGGACGCTAAAAAAAATAAAGATTTTGCAACTTCAGATTTGATTAGAAACAAATTAACCGAACTTGGAATTGTTATTAAAGACACAAAAGAAGGCTTTGAATGGGATATTAATTAACAAATTAGCAAATAAGTTTAAAAATTTCATACAGAAGATGAAAATTTCAGTCATAGGTAACGGAAAAATGGGCAAGGAAGTTATTAAAACTGCTCAGGAGAGAAATCATCAGATTATCAATATTTTTGACATTGAAAATAAACCGGAATTGACAATTGACAATTTAAAAAAAGCAGACATTGTTTTTGAATTTACACAACCTGAATTTGCTTTTGAAAATGTTTCGTTGTGCTTAGATGCTGATGTTGCTTGTGTTTGCGGAACAACCGGTTGGATTGATAAAATTGATGTTATTCAGAGACGTTGCAATGAAGAAAATAAAAGTTTTTTTTATGCATCAAATTTCAGCATTGGTGTGAATATATTGTATGAAATTAATAAAAAATTAGCAAATATGATGAACAATTATCCAAGCTATGAAGTTAGTATCGAAGAAATTCATCATATTCACAAATTAGATGCTCCAAGCGGTACAGCAATTCAGATTGCAAATTTGATTATTGACGAAATTGACAGAAAAAATAAATGGACTTTAAATAAAAAAAATGATAATGAAATAGAAATTAAAGCAATCAGAGAAGGAGAAATTGCCGGAATACATAAAGTAAAATATGAATCTGATGTTGATTTTATTGAAATAAAACATTCATCAAAAAATCGCAAAGGATTAGCATTGGGTGCAGTTTTGGCGGCTGAATTTGTTTTTGGCAAAAAGGGTTTTTACACAATGAAAGACCTTTTGAATATCTAATTTATAAAGTTGTAAGTGCATAGTTAATAGTGCATAGTTGATAGTGCATAGTGCATAGTGCATAGTTAATAGTGCATAGTTGATAGTGCATAGTGCATAGTTAATAGTGCATAGTTGATAGTG
>DYKL01000388.1 GCA_020722645.1 Acetofilamentum sp.
AATTATTTTAATTGCAAAGAAAAAATTAAATCAGTACAAAACATTCTTTTTTATTTTTATACCTATATTTTTAGCTGCTTTTCTTTTGTTTGCATTTGATAAATTTCATTATTGGTATTTTTATTAAAACCATAAAAATCTAAAACCAAAGTAATTCATCGACACCTATCGACCAACAAAATTGTTTTTGTTATAATCTCATATCAAGACCAATATTTTTTTATTTGCAACTCTGCCTATTTTCTTTGTAAAAAATTTCATTATTATTTTTAACAAATGTCCATTACAAAAAGCAAAAATTATTTTTTCTTTTTTCATTTTTTTATTGTATTTTTGTCTTGTCTCGTTTTGCATGTACAGATTTACGTAAAGTCATAAATCAAGGCAAAGGGCAGTTTAAAGACTGCCCTGTTTTTTTACTGAATTCTTATTCATATTTTATATCATTGTTAAAATCAGGCTTTGTTCCAAAATTATCAGAACATCTTTAAATTTTAAGTTATCTGTTGTTTGGTTGCTTTCAAATAGTGTTATAAAATTTTGCTCTAATTATTAGAACGAAGAAAAAAAGACTTGAAATATTTCCTGTCAAAAAATAATTTCTCTTTTTTCAATTTTTTGTTGTATATTTGCATTACATTAGACCTAAGGGCGTTTCGGACGTTTGTCAAAGGTAGGCACACTTTTTTAAGTGTGCTTTTTTTGTATATTTATAAAAATTTTATTGAATTTAATGCAACTATAATTGATGAGTATAAAGGTAATACAATTTATAAAAAACCAATATAAAACTAAAAAATTTTATATTTCATTTAAAAAATCAATTTTTGAAATACCTAATACTCGTATAATTTGAAGAATAACAAATTCAGGGACAGGATTAATGTGAGTTTGAAAAATTATAGGTCTCAATAAATCATTACATTGCCAAACTTCGTGCCCTCCATTTGTTCTTATATGTTTACAACCTCTTTTTTTTAAAAAAGTTCTTAATTTTGCAATTGATATATTTGAAGTTTTCGCCATTATGCTAATTCAATCTGATAGTTTTGTTCTAAAACATTAAATGTTTTCGGCAAATTACTTAACCTGCTTTTTAACTTTTGTTTAGTTGGCGGTTTTAATTTTAAATCTTTGAATGTCCAACCTTGTTTTTTCAAATCTTCTATTAATGTTCCTTGTGATATTGTATATTTAAAATATTCCTCTAAAACAATTTTGAAAGATTTATGAGCATCACTCAAAGTTTTGTCATAACCAGACAAATCTAATTCAGGGGCATAAACAATATATATATCTTTTTGGAAATAAGTAACTATTTGAATTTGTAAATCAATCCTTATCATCTTTTTTTTTTTTTTTATTGCAAATATAAAAAAAACAAAATTAATTCGTAACTTTTTATTTCGTCAATATTGAATTCTTTTATTGCTATCCAATTTTTCAAAAAGATTCGCATATTTCTGATAAAGTTTCAAATAAAAGTTAATGTTTTGATTTATGATTTGTAAAACAATATCAAAAAAAAAATCACAGATTATTTGTTTTTCATAGTTTTCAATGTGATTAAATCTGCCCACCCCTTAAAACTTCTTAAAAAAATCAAGAATTGTAACATAATTGTCATTTCCACGTAATAAATATTATTAAACTCACTAATCCGATGAAAAAATTTTTCACCTTATTTTATTGTCTGCTTTTTTCTGCTCAATTGTTAAATTCACAAAGTAAATTAACCGGTTCTGTAACAGATTTTGAAAATAAACCTGTTTTTTTTGCTACAATTGTTTTGTTCAGGCAATCAGACAGCACAATGGTTAAAACAGCAACTTCTGATAAATCAGGCAAGTTTGTTATCGAAAACATCAAAGATGGTAGTTATTATCTTGATGTAACCTATACAGGATTCAAAAAATTCACAAAATCAGACCTGATTTTTCCGAAAGACAATAATACCGAAATATCAATAAAGCTTGAAAACACTGACTATGAAATAGAAAACGTTGTAGTTAAAGCTAAAAAACCGCTTTTGGAGCAACAATCCGATCGTCTTGTTGTAAATGTGGCTGATAATATCACGGGCGACAACAACAATTTAATGGACGTTATGAAAAAAGTTCCCGGAATAATTGTAATCGGCGATAATTTAAGTCTTGCCGGTTCTACAAACTTCACGATACTGATAGACGGCAAAACAACAAAGTATATGGATATGGCTTCGTTGCTGCGAGATATGCCCGGAGATAATATTCTGAGAGTTGAAATTATTCATCAGCCCGGAGCTGAGTTTGACGCTGCCGGAACCGGTCCGATTATAAATATTATTCTCAAAAAAATTTCACTTTTCGGAACTTTCGGAACTGTCAAAATGAGTGTAGGAAAAGGTGAATACTGGCGATTTATGCCAAGTGTAAGTCTTAATCATTATCAGGGAAATGTTAATATAAACGGAAATTTTGGCTTCAGACAAGCCGGATATAAAGAAATGATTGCAATAAATCGATATGTAGAAGACGATTATTACAGTCAGATAAGCGATACAAAATATTTTGGACAAAGATACCGCGGTAATCTGAATCTCGACTGGAATATAAATACAAAACACAAAGTCGGATTTCAATCGTCTTATGTTGAATATAACGGTGCTGACAAAATTGACAATATCACATCTATTGATTTTTCAGACATTACGATTCAGGACCAGATTATTAACACTGCTAATAACAATAACGGATTCTGGCGAATGGGAAGCGTAAATCCATATTATGTTTATGAAATTGATACAACCGGACATAAAATTGAAGCTGATTTTAATTATATTCAGTTTGGTTTTGATTCTGAGACAATTCTAAGCCCTTTTGAAGAATTATCAAATATTGCTATGCCAAGACAAAGAACACTGCAACCGGGCAAAAACACTATTATTGTAGGGACTTTGAACTATACTTATCCTTTTTTGAAAAATTTTAAAATTCAGTTTGGCACAAAATACAGTTAACCTGCATTATTCATAAACCAAAATTCTTGTAAAATTTAAGCCTTTAATTT
>DYKL01000389.1 GCA_020722645.1 Acetofilamentum sp.
GTGTAATTTTTTGTTAATTTTTTGCTTTTAATTGCTTCAAAATTAAATAATTACATCCATTTTTCCAAATTTTTTATGAATAATTTGGCTTAAAACCATTGAAATTTCAGGTGCTGACACCTGAAATGTCTGTAAACACGCTTTTGTCGGTGTCCCTACCGACAAAATCAACAGGTTTGAACCAGTATCCCATTTCTAATTAACTAACTTAAATGTTGTCTATGAACATGTTTTAAACCCTAACTCTTCACTTTTGGGTAATAGGTTTCTACAATATCCACATAATCAGCAGTTTATAAATAAATATTCTAAAATTAAATTGTCTATTTACGTAATACTTATTTTTGTGCAAAACATTGATTAAGTATCTGTGTGTCTGTTATAAACATAATACTATTCTCTAAAAAACTGAAGAGTTAGAGTTTAAAAAATAGTCCGATATCAGCGGTACTTTGTGTTTCTTTCTTTACGTTTCTTTGCGGTAAAAAATATTATTACAAAAAGACTTGCGGATTTAAGTTTTTTTTTAATACCACCCCCTTAATTTAAGGGTTAAATTTTTAAAATAAATATTTTTAAATAATTTTGCCCCATATTTTTTAAACTAAAAACAAAAAAATGTCAGAATTAAGATTTACTGCCCTCAAAAAATTGCTTGAACGCAAAACTTTAAACATTGAGTTTTCAAACGAAAGTCCAACATCATATTTTGGGCAAAATGTTTTCAATCGTGAAAAAATGCAAAAATATCTTTCAAAAGATATTTACAACAGACTAATGAATACTATTTTAACCGGTGCAAATTTAGACAGAAAAGTAGCCGACCAAATAGCGGCAGGTATGAAATCTTGGGCAATTGAAAACGGTGCAACACACTATACACATTGGTTTCATCCGCTTACAGATTCGACTGCAGAAAAACACGATGCTTTTCTCGAAGTAAGTCTCGACGGAAGTATATTTGAAAATTTTGATGGTTCGGTTTTAGTTCAGCAAGAGCCTGATGCATCGAGCTTGCCTTCCGGTGGTTTACGTAATACTTTCGAAGCAAGAGGATATACAGCTTGGGATCCTTCATCTCCGGCTTTTATTACAAATAAAACTCTTTGTATTCCAACAATTTTTATTTCCTACAATGGCGAAGCACTAGATTACAAAACTCCTTTGTTGCGTTCATTAGAAGCATTAGACAAACATGCAACAAAAATTTGTCAGTATTTCAACAAAGACGTGAAAAAAGTATTTACAACTGTTGGTTATGAATTAGAGTATTTTCTAATTGATGATGCACTTTACAATGCACGTCCAGACCTTATACTTACGGGAAGAACACTAATAGGTCATGGTTCGGCAAAAGACCAGCAGATGCAAGACCACTATTTTGGGGCTATTCCACAAAGAGTAGAGGTTTTTATGCAGGATTTTGAAATAGAAGCTTACAAACTCGGAATACCTGTAAAAACAAGACACAACGAAGTTGCACCTAATCAGTTTGAATGTTCTTTAATTTTTGAAGAAGCCAATCTGGCAGCTGATCATAGCCTGATGCTGATGGAAATTATACGCAAAACAGCAAGAAAACACAATTTCCGTGCATTATTCCACGAAAAGCCTTTTAAAGACATCAATGGTTCGGCAAAACATACCAATTGGTCTATGTTAACAGACACCGGTGTAAATTTACTAAAACCGGGAAAAAATCCAATGACAAATATTCAATTTCTTGCATTCCTCGTTAATACAATAAAAGCTGTTTATGATAATGCTGATTTATTACGTGCAAGTATAGTTTCACCTTCAAATGAACTCAGACTTGGCGGAAACGAAGCACCTCCAACAATTATTTCTGTATTTCTCGGTGAAAAATTAAGCAAAATTCTTGATGAACTCGAAGATAGACTTCCAACAGATATTTTAAGCCCAGAAGAAAAAACAGAAATTAAACTTGATATTGGTAAAATTCCTGAAATACTATTAGATAACACCGACAGAAACAGAACTTCTCCTTTTGCATTTACAGGCAATCGTTTTGAGTTTAGAGCAGTTGGTTCGTCTGCCAATCCTTCATCATCGCTTATTGTTATAAATACAGCTATTGCTGAACAATTACACAAATTTTATAAAGATGTTGAAAAACTACGCAAAGAAGGTATAAAAAAAGATGAAGCAATTTTGCAAACTATCAGAAAAATTATTAAAGAGTCTAAAAAAATCAGATTCGAAGGAAATGGCTATAGTCAAGATTGGATAAAAGAAGCTGAAAAACGAGGTTTGAAAAATATTTTAGACCCATTAACTGCAATACATATTTATAATTCTGAAAAATCAATTTCATTATTTGAAAAACATAATGTACTGTCAAAAAACGAGTTAAATGCAAGAGTTGAAGTTTTAACTGAAAAATATAAAAAAAATTTGCAAATCGAATCCCGTGTTTTGGGCGATATAGTTATAAATCATATTGTTCCGGCTGTTGTCAAATATCAAAACATCTTGCTTGAAAATGTAAAGTCATTCAAAAGTATTTTAGATGAAAAAGAGTTTAATGAAATTGCATCAGACAGAATACAACTCATTAAAGACATTTCAAAATCTGTAAGCCTGATAAAAAAACTTGTAGAAAAAATGCGAATGGATAGAAAAGAAGCTAATAATAAAAATACTTGCGAAGAAAGATTAAGAATGTATATTGATAATGTTTTACCGTATTTTGAAAAAGTTAGATATTACGTCGATAGGCTTGAACGTGTAGTTGATAATGAATTATGGCCACTTCCAAAATACCGTGAATTGCTTTATAATCATTAAATTGAAAATTTTGACTTTAAAATTTGGAAGTCTGAAAATTTCGATTTTAATTTGTATAGAAAAATCCATTTTTTTAGGTTTTATAATAAATCCTTAAATCCGTAAGTCTATACTTATATATCTGAAATTCAGTCAGGTGAGATACTTACAGTACAGGCACCTGACTGGTGCAAACTACTTGTTGCAGGTGTTTTCACCTGCAACCATTTACGAAAAGACTTGCGGATTTAAGGA
>DYKL01000390.1 GCA_020722645.1 Acetofilamentum sp.
TATTCAATACTTTAAAAAGTAATGTATAAAAATTGCATTAAACTTAGGTAAATATATCAAATAATTTAAAACTGTATCGCGAGTAATTCCTACTTTTGAACTTAATTCTGTTATGTTTGGTTTAAAAGGAACATTTTCTGCAATTAAAAGTAATAGTTTTTTAAGTTTTATGATATGTGAATAGCTAATTTTTATAACAGCACAAAAATCTGTTTCTAAAATTGTGTTGATAGTTTTCATTAATTGATTAGAAAATTCTTCGCCGGTTTCGGCATAAAACGGATATGCTCCAAAACGTAAAAATTTTTTGAAAAATAATAAAGGTTTTATTTTTTTATTTATTTCTTTGGCAATTTCTATATGATTTGTTAATATTTCGTCTAATGTGAAATGAGAAATATTAAAATTTTCTTCAAAATTAACAAATTCACGTAGCGACATAGTAGGTAATTCATAGCTAACAGCTCTTCGACTTAAATCACCTTCGCCTTTGTTTAGTTCTAAAATTGATGAGCCGGTGAAAATAACTTTTAAATTGTGATAATCATCATAAATATTTTTTATTTCGATTGACCAATTCGGATATTTGTGAACTTCGTCAATGACTAATAACTTACCGCCCATTTTTACAAAATACGAAGCAAAATCAACTAGTTTGATTTGCGAAAAATAAATATCATCAAGTAAAATATAAACTTTCTCATTATCAGATAATTTGCTTTTATTCAGAAATTGCAGTACTAATGTAGTTTTGCCCGCACCTCTTGCTCCAAGAATAGAAATCAAACGATGTTTCCAATTTCTTTTTTGCATTAAAAATCTTTCAAAAACATAATTTGTTTCCGAAATTTTCTTAATTGACTTTTCAATTAATTTTTCCATAAAACAAATTTTAGCGTTATATAATTATTTTGTCGTTTCCAAAAGACAATTTTTTTAATTTTCAGAACTCCCGACCCATATTTTATAAATCAGTTACTTACAACGGATGTTTGCCCGAAAAAATAAGTTAAGTCTCTGTAAATAAATAAAATGACAGAAAAAAGTATTTTTTTGTGGTCAATAATTGTTTTATATTTGAAAAAAATTTATTTTTGCAATCCATTTGTTATCAATAAGTTTCGTTTGTGGTCACTAAACGAAGTGTTATTTTTATGTAATTTATTGATTATAAATGTGTTGTGTTTCGGGTTTTGGCAAACATCCGTTACAAAAATTGGTTCGCAAACTAAATTGTTGCATTTTTTTTGTAATCTTGTTGTTGATAGAATGTAAAACGCTTGAAATCAAATATTTTGACTTTAAGATTACGGTATATTAGAAATATCGCAACATGATTATCTACGATAAATCAGGAGTTCTGAATATACATTGCTGATTTTAAAGTTTTTACAAAAGCAAGATTATAAAATTCGGATTGCAAATCTGAATTAGCGGATTGTCCGAGAATGGGTCGTTATTAGCTTAACTCCAATAAAGCCACATTTTCGATATGAAATGTATGCGGAAACATATCTACCGGCTGAATTTTTTGAACCTTGTATAAATCCGAAAAAATCTCTATATCCCTTGCTTGCGTAGCAGGATTGCAACTGATGTAAACAATTTTTTTTGGCTTTATTTTTTTTATTGTTTCAATTGCATCTTTGTGTATTCCGGCTCTTGGTGGGTCAAAAACAACAACATCAGGCATTCCGTTTTGTTCAAAAAAAGAATCTATTAAAACATCTTTTATATCAGCAGAATAAAAGCTAATATTCTGAATATTATTGATTTGTGCATTAATCTTTGCGTCTTCTATTGCTTCTTTGATAATTTCTACGCCAACAACTTTTGCGGCACTGTTTGCCAGATAAATTCCTATTGAACCTGTCCCGCAAAAAAGGTCATATACAGTTTCATTGCCTTTCAAATCTGCATATTCTTTTGCTATGTCGTACATATGTTTTGCCTGAACCGTGTTAGTTTGAAAAAATGACTTTGGACCTATTCTAAATTCGATGTTTCTGAGTTTTTCGGTCAGATATTTTTTCCCGTTGAAATGTATCGGCTCTAAATCGGCGTAACTATCGTTTGTTTTTTTGTTGATTATGTAAAACAACGAGCTGACTTCGGGTAGTTCTTCAGTGATATGATTTAAAATTCTATTGATTTTTTCTTGTTCATCATCACCGAAAACCATTATAACCATTATTTCGTCGGTTGCAACAGAATTTCGGATAATCAAATTTCTGAGAAATCCTTTATGATTTCTTGTGTCATAAAATTCGTAATTATTAGAAATTGCAAATTCTTTGACTTTATTAAGGATTTTGTTGGATAATTCACTCTGAAGTAAACATTCTTCAATATCCAAAACCCTGTCGAACATTCCGGGCAGATGAAAACCAAGTCCGTTGGCACTTTCAGGACGATTATCGGTCATTTCATCTGGATAAAGCCATCTTCGTGATGAAAATGTATATTCGAGCTTATTACGGTAGTAAAAAATATTTTCAGAGCCTATTATGTTATTCACTTGATTTATAGATGTTTTTGCTATTCTGTCAAAGGCATCGGTTACAATTTTTTGTTTGAATTTTAATTGCTGTTCGTATTCAATATTTTGCCATTTGCACCCACCGCATAGTTCAAAGTGTTTACATTTTGCATTTATTCGTAAATCTGAATATTTAATAAATTGTTTTACTATGCCTTCTTTAAAAGAAGTTTTGTTTTTTGTAATAATAACATCAACAACATCTCCCGGTACGACGTCTTTTACAAAAATTACCATATCGTCTTTTCTTCCAAGTCCTTTGCCTTCGGTAACTATGTCGGTTATTTGCAGTTCGTTTATAATCCTGTGTTTTCTTGCCATTTTTTATTTATAAGTTGAAAGTTAAAAGTGTATAGTTTTATTGTTTCATTGTTTCATTGTTTCATTGCTTCATTGTTTCATTGTTTCATTGCTTCATTGTTTCATTGTTTCATTGCTTCATTGCTTCATTGTTTCATTGTTTCATTGTTTCATTGCTTCATTGTTTCATTG
>DYKL01000391.1 GCA_020722645.1 Acetofilamentum sp.
CGTTAAAAAGTTGTCATAGGTAGGAACGAAGTAGCTGACTCGTTAAAACCGGTTCGGGCTTGAGATTGCTTCGTGCCTCGCAATGACGCAAAGCGTACGAAGCAAAGCCTCGCAATGACGCAAAGCGTATGAGTAGGCTAGCGACAAATTTTTAATACAAGGTTTCGGACAATAATGATTGCAAATCCGGAAAAGCTAAATAATTTGCAAATTGACTAATTGAAAAATTAACTAATTATTGCTTATGCTATATTTAAAAAATACCGCCTTTTTGGTAAATATCAAGTTGTACTTCTGAAAAAGGTTGAATTTGAGATGTTTTACCATTTGATTTATTTTCAACTTTACCGTTAGCAAAATCTACAAATATTTCATCACCGTTCTTTAACTCAATTTCCTGTTTAATTTTAGCATCATATACCATAATAGGCATTGCTGCATTTATTGCGTTTCGTTCGTAAATAGCACCGTATGATTCAGCAAGGATTACAGACACACCAAGAGCTTTAAAACAATCAACGGCTTGTTGTCGAGAGCTACCGCTTCCAAAGTTTTTACCTGTTACAATAATATCATTTGGTCTTACTTTTTTAGCAAAATCTTCGTAACCTTGCAGATTATCAAAAGCATATTGTCCCATTTCGTCAATATTTGTGATAGCTAGGTAACGATTATGGAAAATCATGTCAGTATCAATGTTATCTCTTTCTATTAACCAGACACGTCCTTGTGCAAAATTATTTTTTTCAAATTTCTGAGCATCTTTGATGTGTTTTTCGACAAGTTTTTGTTTATCTTCAATCATAAAATCGTAGTTAGCAGGTACTTCGGGAATGTCATCAACAGTAGTAATATAACCGGCAATTGCAGAAGCAGCAACTATTGCAGGAGAAGCCAAATAAACCTCACCTTTTCCTTGTTTGCCGGGGAAATTTCGATTACCGGTACTTATTGTAACTTCACCGGGACCGTTCATACCTACCTGACCTGCGGCACAACCAGCACAACCGGCGTTTGAAACCAACGCTCCGGCTTCTTTGAATATATTAATCAAACCCTCTTCCATTGCCTGCTGCCAGATAACATCAGTTGAAGGAACAATTTTTAGAATTACACCCGGTGCTACTTTTTTACCTTTAAGAATTTTAGCGGCAATACGCAAGTCTTCAATCCTTCCGTTTGTGCAACTTCCAATAAAACCTGAATCAATTTTTCGTTTTTTAGCTTCAATAATATCGATAGTTCCGTGTGGTTTGCCGGGTATTGAAACCATTTCTTTGAACTCATTAATGTTTAGTTCATAAGTTTTTTCGTAAACAGCATCTTTATCTGCAAAAATACGTTCAACTTTTCTGTTGAGGACAGCTTCGTAGAATTTATAAATATCTTCTGTAGGCTGTATAAAAAGAATTATCGCTCCCATTTCAGTAGCCATTGAAGCAATTGTAATTCTTTCGTCAAAAGTTAGTTTATCAACCTCTTCACCATAAAGTTCTATTGAGTAACCAAGAAGTGTATTAGCTCCGAATTTGTTTAATAAATTCAATACAATATCTTTTGCAGAAATATTTTCAGGTCTTTTGCCATTCAAAGTAAGCTTAACAGAGGCAGGAACTTTAAACCAAATACTGCCGTTTGCCCATACCGCAGCAATATCCTGATCTCCCATTCCTTGACCGAATGAACCTACAGCCCCCATAATATTTGCGTGAGAATCGGTAGAAACAGCAGTTGAACCCGGGTAAGCAAGACCAATATCCATCAAAGTATGAGTACCAATACCATTATTTATGTCGAAAATTTTAATATTGTGTTTTCTTGCAAATTGACGGCAAATTTGCTGGTTAACAGCATATTTCATATCAGAACCGGTAGGGTTAGTGTCGAATGTGAAAAAAGTTTTTGTTGTATCATGAATACACAGATTATTGTCTTCGATATTTTTTACAACATTCGGACCTCCAAAATCACGCGCAACACGTGCATCAATAACAACATCAATTATTTGTCCGGGTTTTACGGTATCAAATTTTGAGTGTTTAGCGAGAATTTTTTCAATTATTGTCATTCCCATAATTATTTTTTTAAAAAAAAGTTAAAAAATTTATTCTCCATTAGAAGTAGTGTCTTTAACAGTAACTTCTTCGGGAATTATCTCTTCTTGATTATATGAAAAATTTTTAAGATTAAAATAATTTCTTATATCATTTGAAACATCATTTGTTTTTTGAACTCCGTTTTTTATCAAAGGCATATTGATCCCGTCAGCCAAAATATATCCAAAATACTGATTCTCATCTTCTAAATCGTAAATTATAGTATCGTTTTCATAAAGGAAAATAAATTTTTCTGCATAAGACAAATCAATTTTAATATCCCTGTTTTTAATCATTTTTGTTGTATTAATGTATAAATTTTCAAAATTTCTGAAAATAATTTCAAGTTCGTATTGGTCATAAACTCCGAAATACTTAATCAATTCCTGCTTCTTTTTTTTAGATGGCATAAAAAACAAAATAATTGTGTCATCAACAAAGACAGTTTTTTCTACTTGTTCGCCTTCAGACATTTTTATGTATGTAGAATCATTATAATTTAAATTAATGGAATCAGAATTTTTATTATTATCGCCTGAATTATCATTACAAGCAAAAAGTACGAATATAATAAAAACAAAAAGAATATGATATAAATGTTTAAAGTTCATAAAGTTTGTAAAGTTCGTAAAGTTTGTAAAGCTTGCCCTTAGTGGTCTTTAAAGTTTGAAAAAACTTAATATTATACTGAAAACTTATAATCTCTGATTTTTAGATAAATAGAGTTAGTTCATAAAGTGCCAAGTCTATAAAGTTCTTAAAGTTAACATATTGAAAATCAATGGCGAATACTTTATTGACCCTTACAGGGCAGGCTTTCAACTTTATAACTTTATAAACAGACTCTAAATAGCTATTTATTGCCTCAACTAAATAATTTAATGGTCTTTTCCTTAATATTAAGATGAAATAATTATCTGTGTAAAAAAATGAT
>DYKL01000392.1 GCA_020722645.1 Acetofilamentum sp.
GTTTTCACCTGGCTGAATTTCAGATATATAAGTATAGACTTACGGATTTAAGGTAATATATTAAATCACTTTTTCTTTCCATTTTTTTTTTATTATTGCAAAAATTTTAAATTTTAAAGTTATGCTAAAAAAATTTATTTACTTATTTTTTGTTCTATTAGCTTTTGTAGCTTGCAAGAACACTGAAGAAAACACAGAAGTAACAGAAAAACAAGAAACAAATGAAATTCCTGTTGTTACAGTTGCAAATTTTAATACTGACGTTAAAGATTTAGTTGATAAAGAAGTTAAAATAACAGGAATTGTTGACCACGTATGCAAACACGGTGGTAAAAAACTTTTTATTGTTGCTGACGGAGCCACAGACGGAGTTCACATTGAATCAGAAGAGAGTTTTAAAGAAGATCTAATAGGAAGCGAAGTAACTGTAATTGGCATTGTGCGTGAATTCAGAGTTGATGAAGCTTATTGCCAAAAATTAGAAACCGAAACAAGCGAAGAGTATATCGAAGGTGAAGATCACGAAAATGAAATCTCACAAAGAAAAGAAATGGCTCAGTATTACAGAGACTCAATGGCAGTAGCAGGTGTTGATCATTTATCTTTTTACCATATTGAGTTTGTATCTTTTGAATAATAATATTTTTTAATCGCTATTTGTCTTTGTTAAGGTTAAATTTTAATTGACAAATAGCGTTTATTTTTTTTAAATACTCACTATTATGGAAAAGACAGAACAACAAAGTTCAAAATTTATGAAGTTTATACGAAAATG
Organism: Acetofilamentum sp.; assembly: GCA_020722645.1. Classification (GTDB taxonomy): domain Bacteria; phylum Bacteroidota; class Bacteroidia; order Bacteroidales; family JAFGUD01; genus JAFGUD01. The sequence goes on from DYKL01000392.1 coordinate 776, forward strand.
GAGCCGATTATTGCATCGCGATATAGGTTTCTTTTTTGTCGGGGCAAGCATTATTTACGGATTATCAGGAATTGCACTTAATCACAAAGATGACTGGAACCCGAATTATTCAGTTTCTGTCAAATATTTCACAACTCAAATTAAATTTGACAAACAAAATACTGTTGACCAAATAAATAACCTTCTTGAAGATTTATCGGTTAAAGAAGAATACAAAACTCACTATTTTACCGCTGAGAATACATTAAAGGCATATTTAACAAGCAGTTCTGCCGTCGAAATAAATTTGAATTCGGGTGAAGGAAAAATTGAAATATTAAAAAGAAGACCAATTTTCTATCAGGTTAATTTTTTACACTTCAATCCAAATAACTGGTGGACTTGGTTTTCGGACATTTTTGCAGGTTCAATGATTTTATTTGCAATTACTTCGCTGTTTATGATAAAAGGGAAAAAGGGAGCTTGGGGAAGAGGTGGTTTGTATATTTTACTTGGAATAATAATTCCAGCCTTAATTCTTATTTTCAGCTAATTTTTCAGGTTATGTCAATTTTTGCTTCAAAACCGATAACTAAGACATCGTCAAATTGTAAATTATTGCCTTTCCATTTTTTGAACGAAGTTTTTAGAATTGATTTTTGTTCTTTAAATGGTTTTTTGTGCATTTGATTAATTAAGTTTTTGAAATTTACAAGTTTAAATTTTTCGAATTTTTTTCCACCAAACTGATCAGTATATCCGTCTGAAAAAATGTAGAATTTGTCATTTTTTTGAATTTTAATTTCTTGTTTTGTAAAAGGCACATCATCAATAATATACCTTCCTATCGGCATTCTGTCACCTTTAAACAAATTAATTTCATCATTTCTAATTAGAAGTAATGGATTGAAAGCACCTGAATATTGCAAAAAATTTGTATTTACATCAATAATACAAAGTGAAATATCCATACCGTCATAAGTATTCGTAACTTCTTGTCTCAATGCAACTTTTATATTAGACCTTAATTTATTTAATATTTCATCGCTTTGTTTTATTTTCTTAATTTTTACGATCTCGTTCAAAAAAGAAATTCCCAAAATACTCATAAACGCACCCGGAACACCGTGTCCTGTGCAGTCTGCAACAACTATATAAATTTTGTTTTCAATTTTGTTTAACCAGTAGAAATCGCCGCTGACAATATCACGAGGCATAAAAAGTATAAAATAATCAAGTAAATCGTTTTTTAAATGATTGATTGGCTGAATAATAGCAAACTGAATTTTTTGAGCGTATTTGATACTGTCGGTTATCTGATTATTTTTATTAGCCAGTTCTTCATAAGCTTTTTTAAGCTCAATATTTTTAAGTTGAAATATTTCAGATTCTTTTTTTGTTTTTTCAATTTCAAAATTTAAAGACTGGTTTTTAAGTCTGTTTTGAATTTCGGAATTGAGAACTTCTTCTCTGTTTTTGTGAAATAATTTGAAATGAATTAATGCTTTATGATTATCATTTATTTTTTCATAAAGTTCTGATAATGAATAGTGAATTTCAAACAAGTAAAGTTTACTTGAGGTTTCGTTAGCAATTTCAAGAGCTTTAAGCAAAAACTTCTCTGCCTGACAATATTCCTTAGCAAGTGATTTAAGCTTTCCAAGTCCGTGAAAACAATATAAATTGCAACGTTTATCTTCAAATTTTTTGTTTAATTCAAGACTTGCCAGATAATTTTCTTCTGCAAGACTATAATCACCTATGTCTGTATAAGTATTTGCCAAGCCGATATGGGTCCATAAAAGACCTTCATTATCTTCAATTTTTTCTCTGCATTGCAAAGCTTTTTGATAAAATGTAAAGGCGTTATCGTAGCTACCGCTGACTCTGTGTGTTCTGGCAATTAAGTTGTAAGATGAAGCGATAGCGTGTTTATTATCATTCTTTTCTCTTATATCCAAGGCTTTTTGCAGATATTTTAAAGCCGAATCAAAGTCGGTAATTCTCAGATAAATATCACCGAAAAGACTGTAACAATCTGCCAAAATATCCGATGAACCAAATTCTTCTGCATTTTCCACAGCTTTTTTGCAATAATTAACCGCATTTTCTATGTCTCCTTGTTTCTCGCATACTTCTGCGGCATATTTTAATGCATAAATATAATTCTTACCTTTTGTTTTATTCTCGAAATAATCAGCAACTGAAATTAAATTCAACCGGAACTTACTTTTAAAAAGCGTGGATTTACAGGGCTTTGCTTCTGATTTTTTTT
>DYKL01000020.1 GCA_020722645.1 Acetofilamentum sp.
GACTAATTCGGTACGAATTAGCCGAACTAATGACCAAAATAAAAAAAACAGCCTATTTAGACTGTTTTAATTTGTAGCGGAGACTAATTCGGTACGAATTAGCCGAACTAATGACCAAAATAAAAAAAACAGCCTATTTAGACTGTTTTAATTTGTAGCGGAGGTAGGATTCGAACCTACGACCTTTGGGTTATGAGCCCAACGAGCTACCCCTGCTCCACCCCGCAATATTTAGTTTTGCAAAGATAACAATATTTAATTAAGTAATACAAGTTTTTTTCTAAAAAAAAAATGAAACAGTAGATTTTAAATTATAATATGCTTATTATCAATGTTTTGTGAATGTAAAAAAAATAAAAAAGCTGTCTGTTTAAGACAGCCTTTTTCAAATATATTGTTATAATGTCAGAATTAAGGATTAATAATAACAGAAGTACCGTTTTGAGTAACAGTAAATGAATCATCGCAAGCACCGTCACCAAAATCAATAATAGTTTCAGTACCGTCGTCTTTTGTAATTGTAACAATACCATCGGTAATTTTAGCACCGTTTCCGCAAGTATGGTCAACTTTAACATCTTCACCTTCTGCAATGTAATGCTCACCATTTCTATTTACACCGTCTTTGTATAAATCAATCAAAACAACATTGTCTGATTTGTTAAAAATAGTAGCAGCACCTTGTTCCCAAACAATAGTTCTTGTACCTTCCCAAGTAGTTGTACCTTGTTGGTCTGCCAGTTCAATACTCATATCTTTTTCAACTATGTAATGTGTTGGAGAGTTATCAATAGAGCCTCTTAAAAAGCGGATTTCAATTTCACCTGCAAGAACATTACCGTTTAAAGAATACTGATTGAAAGTTACAGTTACAACTTTTGTAGTGTCCCATAACCATCCGAATTCCCAATTAATAATAATTTGTCCACCTCTGACATATCCGTCTTCGAATGTGCAAGTTGGGTCAAAAGTTATAGTTGTAGTTCTTGTGGTGTCTTGGTTAATAACAGTTTCAACAGTATAGCAATTAGTGTCACTATAAAGTTTTCCGCCACCTGTTTCAGATGTAGAAAAAGTAAAAACGTCAGAAACAGCCAGGTCACCTATTCTGACATCTCTGCCAGTTGCTTGGTCGGGTTGTGTTGGTTGTTCGCAGCTAAAATAAATTAGGCTGATAATAACAAAAACCAAACTGATTTTAAGAAGATTTTTCATAAGTATAAATTTTAGGGTTTATAAAATTTTTTTTGTACTTAATAGAACGCTTAATTATATAAAGGTTGCGTTTAAAATCACATTTAAAATACATAAATTCACAAAAAAGCCTCTGTAAAGAGGCTTTTTTTTAATCAAGGACACCAAAGTCCTGTTTGTTTTTACAACCAAAGACAAAGTTAATTCCAAAATGAAGGTTTAAGTTTTGAGTATTTTTAACCCATTTTGTAGCAATACCTTCATTGTATGGTTTTTCGGGGAAAATTCCGTATCTGGCAGCAAGAGAAGGAACAGAAATGTTTTCCATTAGCAAATACATTTGGAAAAATCCAATTTTATAAGAAAAACCCATACCAAGATTGTTCATACTTTTCTTCATCATAGTGTATGAAAGAGTGTAAGACCAACCTTTCCAGAACATAAAAGTACTTGATAACATATAAGTAGAGAATAATTCTTTGTTGTAGAAATATCCGTTGTATAAAAATCCCAGACTAATTGCATCTGTGGGAGAGTAAGCTACTCCGAAATGCATGTGAGCATTAAGATTCTTTTTATATGCAGTACTGTCGAAGGTTGGATTGCTTAGTAAAATCAGAGTGTCAACAAAATCAGTAATAACCATATTGATTATAGAATCCCGAATTGTTGAGTCCTGAAGGCTTGTAGCAATAGAAATATTATTTATATATTTAGCTGCATCAAAACCTGCGAATTCAAAATCACTTTTTTCAGTAGAAACAATCATAGGATGTGATTTCCAATTAATAAATCCTAAATCAATAATACTTGCAGAGAATTCAAATTTATCGTTCAGGTTGTAAATAGCTCCAAAATCAAAAGCAAAACCGTTGTTATTAGGTAAAAGAGCTTCTTTAACCAAGTCTCCAACCGGTTTATCTTGAAGAGCATCAAAATAAGCATCAGAGCCTGTGCTTGCTCCAACAATATTTCCGTCATCGTCATATTCGGGAGTAAAAATATTGAAAGGTGCAGATGCTCTGATGTCAAAAGAAGTTGTGAAAATATAGTCGTAAATATCTTCATCAGCGGTAGAGACTTTCCAATCAAACATAAATTGTTTTGTGTAAACATTTACCAAGCCTTTAAGAAGTTTAAATTTACCGCCAATCAAAAGTCCGGGAGCGACTTCTTTTGAAACACCAATAGAATATGAGTTGTACAATGTAAAATCTTCATTTAATCCTGTAAAAGAAATGTATCGACCGTCTTCAAAATAGTTACCGTCTTTAATATCCATCAAAGATTTAGGATAAGTAAAGTTTTGTTGTAAATTTAGGTTAGCATCAAAAGTAATATAGAAATCTCTTACAACAAATGAAAAGAATAAAAGATTAGTTTTATTTTGAACAAATAAGTGGTTTTTTGGGTCTAATGTATTGTAAAGACCTTCAACATTCCATAATAATTCGGTTTCGTTATCAATAAATATATCAGAATAAGCAAAACCTGTGTGGTTTAGGTTTAAGTAAAGAGAAGAAAGTGCCGGTAATCCGATATAAACTCTGCAAGTATTTTGTCTGGCAGGGTTTAATTCAGTAGATTGAAAAATATTTTTATTGAAATAAAGGCTGTTTATTTGAGCAAAAGATATTGAAGTAATCAATAACAATGAAAATATAGTTAATATTTTTTTCATATTTGTAAATATTTATAAAATTAGTAAAAGTTTATTGAGGCAAATTGCCTGTATTTGCAGTGTATTTTACTTTGAAGCCTAATTTGACTCCTAATTTATACCAGCCGAAAATTTTCACATCTTGACCGGTATCGCTTTGATAAGAATCTAATTTTATTGTAAAAATTATTTTACTTGCGTGATTGTCAGCAAGGAGTTTTATTTGTTCTTGAGTAATTTCCATTACAATTTCAGAACTAACTGATGAAGTTGTTACACCATTTGGATTAGCTATTGCACTTTCAAAAACCCAGCCATCGCCTTCAAACAGGTACATAATAATATCGTCAATACCACCGTGGTTGTTAGTATCAGCAAAAGCTAATTGTGTAACACCTTGAACAGGAAATTCGTTATTTAAGAATAATTTAATTTTGATGCTTTCAATTTCATCATGGTTTTGAGTTGTATCTAATTTAAAGTTAATAGTATCACCCATTACCAAGTCAACTAATCTTGCGTCAAGAGGTAAATCTACGTCCACGTCCACAGATATTTTTTCATTTCCTGTCACGAATGGGAAAGTTGGCGGAAGAGTTTGAATTTCATCGCTACCTGCTGTAATAAAGAAAGAAACAAATTTTGGGATTGGAGAGAAAAAATCCTCAAAATCAGGAATTTCAGTTTTATCAATTATTAGTTCAGTTTGTTCAGTAGCGTTTTGAACTTGAGGAGCGTTTATGTAATATTTTTTGTCGTCTCTAACATAAGTTGCGTTATAAGCAGGACTATGCAGTCTGAGTGTATCAATTTTGAAAAAAGTAACAACCGGAATTTCATTTTTAATTATGAATGTAAATTTTGGGTCGTTAAAAAACAAATGTCCAGAAAGAGCGTTGTCATAAACTTTTAATTTGTTTGAGTCGGTAGAAACAGAGTTGCTGTCGGGCATAAGAGGGAAAACAAGAGGGTTGTATATTTCTGAAGCTGTAAGAGAGACAACATTTTTTAAATACATTCTCAGGTGGACTAAATCGTTTTCATCAACTTCAGCCCACAAAGATGAATCTGTGCTAGGTATAAAGTTTTTTAAAGTAAACTCGGTATTTAATACAGGCACAGCTAATTCTCCATCAATAATCATATCGGAAGAAGTATTACTTGGTTCAGGAAATTGTTCATCAAAAAATTCGTTGAAATTTTTATTACAAGAAGAAAACGTAAATAAAAATCCAAGAGAAAAAAACAGCATAAGTGTCTTATAACTAAAAGTTTTCATAATATTATCGTTTAAAATTGGTTAAAAAAATTTTTTTTAAAAATAATAAATAAAATTAAAAAACAGCAAACAAAAACAAAAAAAATGTTGATAAGCTGCTTTAATAATTAGTATATCAGATAGTTGCATAAGTAATTGTTGAAACCGGTTATCAAATTGAAATTTTTACTTCCGGAATTTAATACACCAACTGAAAAAATTGAGTTGCCTTGTACAGGAAAATTGTCGCAAACAGTGCCATCTGATTTAAAAATATATACTTGGTTTTCTTCCGGTATTACAATACCAATTCTTACATCTTCATCTGAGAAGTTTAAAACAATGGGTTTATAGCCAATATTGTTATTGAAAGTGTGAGTAAATATTTTTTCGTAATTAGAATTATAAACCAAAAGGTTTTTTTCATCTGTAAAAATAAAATCAAGAAGATTGTCATTATTCAAATCATTTGCAGTAAATGTGTGGCTTTTAGATAAAGGAACAATTTCTTTTTGTTCAACATTACCATTAAAAAATATTTTTGTAATTTTACCTGAAGCATCAGATGTCAGAAAAAATTCTTTTAAATTATTTACAGGTTTCTGAAGATAAACATTACAAATATCGGGCATCGGGAAATTTTGATTAACGGTTATTCTGCTTTCACCTTTGCGATTAAGAATATGTATGGCTGTTTTGTCGGCATAGACAATATAATCTTTAGAATTTAAGCTAAAATATTCTACTTTTGAGCAAACAGCAGATAAAGAAACAGGAGAAGACCATCCTTCGACTTTTTTTGCATTTTTATCGAACGCATATACAAATTTATCTGAACAAGGAACGAAGAAGCGATAGTTTTTGTTGTTATCATAATCGACAACAGATAATCCGATGTTTGTTTTGGCAGGTAATTGTATCGGGAAATTTTCAACTATTTCGCCGTTTCTGTCAATTGCAATAATCATGTTTTCAGTAGTAAAAATTAGTTGATATTTTGTACTGTTGTACATATCAATCATATATATATCGCCAATAATTTTTTCTTTTAATTGTTTTTTCCATATTACATTTCCTTTGCTGTCAAACAGATAAATAACATTTTGATTGTCCTGAATGAATATTTCTTTTTCGTATGTATAATGATTTGTAAAGAAAAATGGTTTTGTTGCAAGGTTATTTTTCAATTCTATTTCCCAAGCAGTTTGACCTTTATTCGTAAGATTTTTATTATAAAACAAATTTAAGTCTGTTTTGAAAAAATTTTGTTTTTCAAAAGAAAAGTTAAGAGAAATGAATTGAATTTTTGAGAAAAAGCCGAGATTAGATTTAAAAATATTTTTAAAATTTTCGTTAAATGCATCAATTTGTTTGTTCAAATTATAATAAGAATTTATATAAAATAGTATATTAGTTTTTTGTGGAAGAGTTTTTTGAAATACAATAAAATCAGAATCATTAGAAAGAGTGTTGTTTCTGAATAGAGAATAAATATAAAGTTTGGCGTCGTCTGAAGATTCACAGAAAATGATGTAGTTGTCGTAAAAAAAATAATAATTTAGTTTAGGTAGGTTTGATATTTCACCGAAAATTATTTCGGTAAAGTCGTATTCATGCAGTTTGTATATGGTATGAGTATGATTGTTGTCAATATGATAGTCAATGTAAAAACTTTCTTTAATTTTGTTATTTAGATAATATTCTTCTGTAATACCGCAAAGAATTTTTTTCAAATTTTCAATATCATTAGATTTGAATATAGATACGTAAGCTAAGTCTTCAATTGAGTTATTAAAATTTATACCGGCAAAACATACTGAATTGTCTAAAAATTTGAGAATAGTAGTTTCAATATTAATGTCAAATTCTTTGTTAAATTCCTTTTCAATGTTTTCATAATATGAACTTTGATTTTTTGAACTGATATATTTTTCATAATTGGAGTAAAAATTTGAAAAGTTGCTTATTCCAAAAAATGAGAATTCGGCTGTTTTAGCAGGAAGAATGTTTGAAATGTCGAACTTTTGAGGTTCAGAATTATTGAACATCTGAAGATATTTATCCGGACTATTTTCGCAGTAACTAAAACCTGAGAAAGAAATTGAATTGTAGTTATATTTAATGTCCATACAAGCCCAGTTGGCAAAATCGTAGAGGTTTTTTATTTTATTAGAAAATTTGGAGCTGAAATACGCAGTAGAAACCTGACTGAAATTTTCGTAATTGAAATAAAAATGCAGTTTGTTTTTTGTAAGTGTTTCAGATGTTTCTTTAAACCCGAGGTCTAAAGATATTGAGTTATTGCTGATTTTTTGTCTTATTGAGTTTTCAATCAACTGTTTAGATTTGCTAAAAATGAAGAGGTTATCAATAAAAGCAAAAAAATAGTCTTTTTGACCGGCAATTATTACATATATGTTTGTTTCGTTGTATTTTTCAAGTAGATTTATAGTATCTTTTGACAATAATTGAAATTCCTCTAATAAATCAGAGGCTTCTTTATTGTTTTTTAATTTTGTAGCTATTAAAAAATCAATTTTATTTGAGCCAACAAGGTGAGAAGAGACAAGAAAACTTCTGTTTTTTAAAAATTTTGATAAAAATTCAGAATTCTCAACAATTGAATCTAATTCAATCAATTGGCTTTTAAATTCAGTAAGCTGAGAAAAAGACAACAGGTTATTAAAAATTTCGCTTTCTTTTTCAAGTTTTTGATTTAAACCAACAAAGTTATCAATTTCAATAATATAGTTAGCATTGATTGGAATTGCATCAACGGCTTCCTGAATGACAGATTTTTCTTTCTTTTGAATAGTAATGTATCCAAAAATTATGAAAACTGAAATAACAATAATAACAATAGTGAAAATTCCTGTGGTTTTGATTTTTGCCATATTCAAATTTTTTTTTCTGACTCATTATCGTCAATAATTTCGTAATCGGAGTATGCCTGATTGCTGTTGTTTTTTTTCTTTTCAAATACAACTTTTCGTTTGTCTTTATTTTTTTCATGAATTGTATTTACATTTGAATTAATGTAAAAGCTAAGTATTTTTTTAGCAGTTCGGGAAAGAATAAAATAAAAATAATTAAAAAGAAAAAGATCAGACCAAGAAATAAAAAGAAAAATTTTATCATAAAATAATATTTAAGAAAAAAGTGGTTATCTAAAAATATCAGACAACCACTTATAAACATTATCTGTATAACAACCAAAAACTTGGGTCTTTGAATTTAGTCCTAAGATTTTTTAGTTCAGTTCTTGCAGTTGTTTCTTCGTTAAAGTTAGCAACAGAAACTCTATAATATTGACCGAAAAGAGGAAGCACTTCGGCTGTATAACCCATGTTTTTGAAATAAGTCATTCTGATTTGGGCGTTGTCTTGTTTTTTGTAGCTACCAACAACGATGTAAAAGTTTTTGTTTTGGTCATTCAATTCTTCATTTGTTGCGGGAACCGTATTACCTTGATTATCTTCTACCATAACATTATCGTTTGGAGTTACAACAGATGTTGTGTCTTCAATAATCAGAGTATTGTTTTTGTTTTGATTTTGCTGATTGTCGTCAGCTGTAAATTCCTCATAATTAGGATAATTTATTGTATCCTTAGTGTTTGTTTGGTTGTTTTTGTTTTCATCGTCTTTACATGCAAAAAGAAAGAAAACCATAACTGATAGTAATGCAAATAAGATTTTTTTCATATTAGTAATTATTAAATTGTTTTTAATTTTAGATATTTTTGAAAAACAAAATTGTAATTAATGTTGTTTAGTTAAGAAAGTGATGTGTCTTTTTGTCGGAGAAGACAACTAAAAAGCTGTTATTTGCTGTTTTATGTATCTCCACCAAAAACTTATGTTTCAATTCTTTGAAAAGTTTGTTAACTAAACGACATTTAAAATGTAATGCAAAATTAACATATATTAAAATAATATCAAAAAAATTTTACAAAAATAAAAAATAAGTCGGCAATTTTATTTTATAAAAGGCATAATTTTATAAAATGGACCATATTGAAAGTCAAATTGGTATAATTTAAAGGTTTTCGTATGAAAGAGGGTTAAATCCAATTACCAGAATATCATCAACTTGTTCAGCTTTTCCTTTCCATTGGTTAAAATTATCAAACAGAATTTGTTTTTGTTCTTCCATTGATTTTTTGTGAATAGATAATAACAAAAGTCTAAAACGTTTAAATTTGAATTTTTTAGTGGAATCTTCACCAAATTGGTCAGTAAATCCGTCTGAGAAAATATAAACCATATCATTTTCCCTTATTTTCATACTAAAAGGAGTGAAAGGGTTCAGTTCAAAGTCGTTTCCAACAGATTTTCTGTCACCTTTTAACTGAATTATGCTTTCGTCACGAATTATATATGCAGGATTGTATGCACCTGCGTATTTTAGTTGTTTTCTTCTTTTGTCAATAATACACAAAGTCATATCCATTCCGTCTTTCAGGTGTTTTTTGTCCATATCCTTTTTAAGAGTCGAAATGATTTCTTTGTTCATATAATTTAAAAAAATAGCAGGATCACTAACGCCTTCGTTGGTAATTGTTTCGAGTAAATTAATACCGATAATTGACATAAAAGCACCAGGAATCCCGTGCCCTGTGCAATCAACTGCTGCAATATAAATATTGTCATTTTTTTCTTTAAACCAATAAAAGTCGCCACTGACTATATCTTTGGGAATAAAAAAGATGAAACTTTCAGGTAGCACATAATTAAGAGTTTCGGCAGGTGGCAGTATTGCTTCGATTATTTTTTTTGCATAATTTATACTGTCAGTAATATTTTTGTTTTTATCCTGTAACAGCATTCTTTGTTCATCTAATTGTTCAAGAGCTAAGTTTTTTTCTTGTAAAATCTTGTTTTCCTTTTTGATGTTTGAATAAATATAAAGAAATGCAAAAATTATCAAGGTCAAAAAAATTGTAATATATAATGCATAAGCCAGAATGCTACGATGAAAAGGAGGTGCAATTTGGAACTTAATTACAGCAGGAGAATTATTCCAAGTCTCCTGACTATTAGCACCTTTAATTTTAAGAGTATAATTTCCGGGTGAAAGTCCTGTAAGAGTAATAAAATTGACAGATTGTTCTTCTGACCACGAATCACTTAGCCCGACTATTTTGTATTTGTATCTGTTTTTTTCAGGATATGAAAAATCGGGAGTAGTAAAATGAAATGTTATAATGTCCTTATATGAAAAATAGTAAGATTTAGATGTATCTGGGAAAGGTATTACTTCTTTGTTTTCTGTAAAGCCTTGTCTTTCAATCCTTGTGATAACGGTTTTAGGGCTGCTTATAATCTCCATAGTATCTTTCAGATTAGACCAACTAATTCCGTTGATTGACCCAAAGTAAATTGTGCTGTCTTCGCTTAAAAAGGCGCTTCCGATATTGCATTCCAAACTTGCCAAACCGTCTTTTATTTCGTAAGTTTTAAATTTATAATTGTTGCAGTTAAATTTAACCACCCCATAGTTGCTGGACAACCACATATAATTATTAGTATAAATAATGTCGTAAAAAAAGTCGTTTTTAAATCCGTGATTAAATGAGTTAAAGTTTAAAAAAGTTTCTTCGTGTATATTCATTTTCGACAAACCGCTTGTTGTAGAAATCCATAATGTATTATAGTCTGTTTTTTCGATATCCAGAAGAAAAATGCTTGGAAGTCCGTTTTCAGAATCCCATTTCTTGAATTTTTGGTCTTTTTTATAAAAAACATTCAGCCCATTGTAAGTCGCTACCCAGATTTTGTTGTTGTCGAGAAGAATTTTTGTAACAATATTTGAGCTTATAGAAGTTGTATCATTGGGATTGTGAGAGAATTTTTTTATATTTTTACCGTCAAATCTGAATAATCCGTTTAAAGTAGCAATCCAATATATTCCTTCTCTGTCTTTTTTTATGTCCGAAACTCTGTTGTTGTAAAATATTTTTTGATAATCTATATTAAAATAATCGAAAAAGTTTTGGTATTCAAAGGTGTTTTTATCAAAAATAAAAATGTTGTTATCAGTTCCAACCCAAAGTTTATTATCAATTTCGTAAAAAGAATAAACTGTTATTTCCTGAATAGTATCATTTTCAACAAGATTGTTATAGTAAATTATTTTTTTTGTGAGTTTGTCAATAATATAAATACCGTTGCTTCCAGCCCAAATGTTATTTTTATAGGCATAAATTGCAAAAATTGTTTTATCTGCGACATTATTAAAATCTGAAAAATTTTCAAATTTTTGTTTTTGCATTGTAATTTTATACAATCCGTTTCCAATAGTTCCGCACCAAATATTCCCCGAAAAATCGCATGTGATTTGAGTAACTTGATCTTTTATGGAATTCAGAATAATATTATCAAAATCTGTTATTTGCTTTCCGTCAAAACTTTTTAACCCGTTCTTAGTTCCTAACCAAAGATTCTTATTTTTGTCGATGTAAATATCATTAATAGTATTTTCACGAATAAAATCTTTATTTAAATAATAAAAATAGGATATGAAAACAGAGGTGCTTTTTAAATATTTATTGAGACCATTAAAAGTACCAATCCAAATGTTGTTTTCGTCGTCCTTAAATAATGCTCTGATTCTGTTGTTGCTAAGAGAATTATCTCCGTTTTCGTGAATTCTGTAAAACTGATTTTCTTTGGGATTAAAGATGTTGGTGCCGTCTTTTGTTGCACACCAGATATTGCCTTTTTCGTCGTTTATGATATCCAGATTGTTATAACTGTATCTTGTCGTTGTTGAGTCTTTATAAAAGTAATAATGTTCAAATATTCCGTTACCGACATATTTATCTAAAGCATCGTCAGATAATGCCCAAATAAAACCACCAAAATATAAAATCTGAAGAACATCATTATTCGACAGAGAATTTTTATCTTCAGGATTGTGTTTTAAATTTGTAAAAGTATTTGATGTTCTGTTCCAGATGCTTATTCCTTCTCTTGTTGCTATAAGAATATTGTTTTTGTCATCTTCGGTAATATCATTAATGTAATTGTTGGGAATTGAATTAGGATTAGTTGGATTGTATCTGTATATTGAAAAATTATAACCGTCAAACAAATTTAATCCGTCTTGTGTTCCAACCCAAAGTAATCCGTCAGAAGACTGATAGAGGCAAATAATAGAATTTTGAGACAAACCGTCTTCAATTGAAAAATTTTCTATATAAGAAGGTTTTTGCGACTTCAAAAGCAGAGAAATGCTCGTAAAAAGTATAATATTTAATAAAAATTTATTCAATAAATTCTTTGTATTTTAAAGATGGAGAACTTAAAAAATCACCAATATTATAATTATTCCAGTTTTCGTTGATGTTTTCAATCGTTTTTTTGTTCATAGTTACTATTTTAGGCCATTCCCTTTCAAATTCGTCGATTTCAGAATTTTTTTGTGTTGCATCAGCAAAAAGAATATATTTGTTGTCTGATTGTTCCAAAACATATAAATCTCTTGCAGGAGCAATATTGTTTCCACAAATCCAAGCAAGATTGTATAAATTGTTTACATCAAAAAATTTGTCAATAAAAATAATAATTTTAAACGAATAAAACGAAAAATTTTTGACCAATTTTTCAGCAATGTGTTTTATTTTTTGTGTTTTTTTTACTGAAAAAATCAATATAGGTATATCAAATTTGAGTAAGGAATTATAATTTATTATTTCCGGAAACTTTTTTAATATTTCATCAAAATCGAGTAAATTTTTTGATAAAGAGTCTTTTTTTTTATTTTTTTGGCTAAAACAAAATCCGACTTTTGAACCGAAACTGAATTTTTCAGAAGTATGATCTAAAACGTCAATAGGACCGGCAGAGAAGTGCAAATCTGTTTTAGGGTCAAAATCAATAAGTAATATTTTTGCTAACTGATTATAGTTTTCAATATCAATATCTGTATTATCTGTAATAAAAATAAATTTGTTCAAAGACATTTGTCCTGCTCCCCATAAAGAATTGATAATTTTCAGATTTTGACCTTCATACGATTTTTTGTATTTAATAATTGTAAAATTATGAGCTACACCTGTTTCAGGCAAGTGCATATCAATTATTTCGGGTGCAATGGATTTTTGAATCAGAGGCAAAAAGATTTTTTCGGTTGCTTTTGCAATATAAGCATCTTCCTGAGGAGGAACGCCTACAATTGTTGCCGGATAAACAGCATTCTTGCGATGAGTTATACAGGTTACGTGAAATTTTGGATAATAATCGGCTAAGGAATAAAATCCGGTATGGTCTCCGAAAGGTCCTTCTATGGTCAATTCTTCTGATGTATCAACATAACCTTCGATAATTATATCACAATCAGCAGGAACTTCAATTGGTTGAGTAATGCATTTTACAAGTTTAACGGGTTTCTTTCTTAAAAATCCTGCTAAAAGATATTCGTCGATATTGTCGGGTAGGGGAGCCGTAGCAACATAGGTATAAACCGGATCTCCTCCCAGAGCAACTGCAACTGGAATTTTTTTGTTAAGATTTTTATATCCGTTGTAATGACGTGCTCCTACTTTGTGTTTATGCCAGTGCATTCCTGTTGTTTGTTTATCAAAGACCTGCATACGATACATTCCAACGTTTCTGATTCCTGTAACAGGGTCTGTTGTGTGAACAATAGGCAAAGTGATAAATTTGCCACCGTCAAAAGTCCAGCATTTTAGTATAGGGAAAATATTTAAGTCGGGGTTTTTTATAATAATATCTTGACATTCAGCTTTTTTAGTTCTAACAGGGAAAATTCTCGAAATTTTTTTTAATGAGCTGATTGCCGATATTTTATCTGTAAAATTTATTTTTGGAGAAGTCAGGTCTTTTACAAAATTGTTTATTTCTTCTTTTAACTCGTTCAGATTCTCTTTTCCCAATGCCATTGCAATTCTTTTATCAGAGCCTAATGCATTAGTCAGTACCGGAAAATTTGTACCTGTGTTTTCAAATAGGATTGCTTTGCCACCGTTTTTTGATTTGCTTATTCTATCTGTTATTTCAGTTATTTCATATTCAGGATTTACAAATTCACTTATTTTAATAAGCTCATTATGTATCGAAAGTTTTTTTATAAAATCATCAATATTTTTATACATACTCTATATATAAAAAATCACTTGAATTTCAAGTGATTTTATTTTTTTTGCTTAATCGATTTTTTTATATTTCAAAATCGTCATCATCGTCATCTTCAACAGGTATCGTATTAATCGGAATATCAACTAAGTCTCTGATAACTTCACCATATTCAAGGACATCTTCGTCTTCGTAATACCAGTTTATGGCACAATCTTTCCCTTTTTCGAATAATTTTTTCAATTGTTTAGTTATGGTAATCAACCATTTTGAGCAACTTGTGTTGAAATATTCAAATTTGAAATTAACTTCGGTTTTATCTGCCGGTTTATCAATGTATTCTATTATCCATTCAACTATTGGCATAAAAAATTTTTCAGAATCTTCAATAAGCGAACGACCTTCAAATTCTATTTTCCCTGAAGCATTGTCTAAAATTACGGCAGGTGATTTGTCAGTTGGTTCTATTACAAGTTTTTCCATTTCAAAAAATATTAAATAAAATTTTTGCTAAAATACACAAAAATGTTTTTATAACAAACCTTTTTTATTTTTTATTTTTTTATTTTTTTAAAAAGTCAAAAAATTTGATTCTCAATTTTTATGCAACCATTTGCCTTATATATGATTAATAATACAATGAAAAAATTGACTGCTCGAAAATAAAAGCAAATAATAAAGTTATAAATTCGTTTTAACTTTATAAAAAAATTGAAAGTTGTTTTAGTACCTTTATTTTGGCAAAAGTGTTAATTTTGGAAAAAATTTGTAAATCATTAAATGGATTTTTTAAATTTAAATATATTTCTCTCTATAATTCTTGCAACTGCTACTTCTTTTGTTGTTTCTTTTGTTTTTATTCCAACAATTATTAGAATGTCTTTTTATAAAAGACTTTTTGATAATATTGATGAAAGAAAGGTACATAAAGAAAAAATTTCAAGATTAGGAGGCGTTGCTATTTTTTCGGGATTTATTATCGCTGTACTGTTATTTGTAAATATTAAAGAAACTGCTTATATAGGCGGGCTTCTCGTAGGAACAATTATATTATTTTTTATCGGATTGAAAGACGATATTTTATTAATAGCTCCATTTAAAAAATTAATGGGGCAATTAGTCGCTGCTTTGGTATTGGTTTTTTTTGGTCATACATATATAACTGATTTGCATGGTTTTTTCGGAATTCATCAAATTCACTGGACAATAAGTATTGTTTTGACTCTTTTTGTTATTTTAGTAACAATAAATGCTTTCAATTTTATTGATGGGATTGATGGTTTGTCTTCTTCTGTAGGAGTTGTTACAACGCTTGCTTTTTGTATTTGGTTTGTTTTATCAAAAGAATATAATATGTCGATTATAGGTTTTTCGTTGATTGCCGCTTTAATCGCTTTTATCCGGTTTAATTTATTTTCGACCAGACTTAGAATTTTTATGGGAGATACCGGCTCAATGATTCTTGGTTTTGTAATTTCATTTTTAGCAATTAATTTTAATGAAATGAATATTGATTTCCGAGATAATCAGTATTTTATTCTTCCTGCACCTGCAGTGGCTTTTGGCGTTCTGATTATCCCGTATTTTGATATGTTGAGGGTTATGTATATAAGAGTTTTAAAAGGACAAAAATTATTCAATGCAGATAAAAATCATTTACATCATTTGTTTTTAAAACTTGGTTTGTCTCACAAACAAGTTGTTTTGATGGTTGTTGTTTTTAATATTCTTTTTATTAGTCTGGTTTACTATTTATCTTCTTTTGTAACAATAAGAAGGCTGCTGCTTTTGGAGCTGCTTCTTGTATTGTTGATTTCTTTTATTCCCGAGACTATCGTAAGGCGAAAAGAGAAAAAGAAAATTACAACTTCTTAATTATTTTGTTTTTGTTGTTTATTTTATAATAAACAGTATCACCTTGAGATAAAACCAGACAAACTAATGCCAATCCGTCAACAAAATTTTCTTTCCCGCTGTACATTTTTTTGTAATTAAAATCATAAAAAGGAGGAATTACAATTCTCATATTTTCATCAACATATCCGTATTTACCGCTTGATTTGTCGTCGGCTTTAAATAAATATTTGAAAAGTCTGAGACCTTCGGAAGATCTTCTCATACTTACAAAATAAGAAGCAGAGTCAAGCAAAATATTAGCTTGTGCTTTTGATAAATATTCTTTTTTGAAATTATAAGCGATATTCAAGTGTTCATAAGCAATTTCGCTTTTAGGATTGTATTCCAAAGCTCTGTTATAAGTAGCTATTGCTGTGTCAATAAGATGAATTTTTTCTAAGGTTATATTGTTCATTATTATATCACCTTTTGCTATTGCTATGTGTTCGGGAGATGCCGGAATTTCGTATTCAGTCAGAGTAGCTACCTGATAAATGTTGTTTTTGTCTTTAGATGCTCCTTTGTTAAATGCAAATGCCCAATAAATAAATACAAAAAGTAATAATATAGCAGCAAGTGTGTAAAAAAATTTTTTTGATGAAGTGTTTAGTTTTTTTGTTGTTTTTTCATCATTGATTATTTTATTTGCATTCATATATGCAAAAGGCGATATAAAAACGTTCAGCAGAGACAAAGGTGAAGATTTGAAATATTTTTTGCCGTTTGCCAGAAATTTTGCGTTTTGATATTTTAATTCAAGTGTTTCGTCTTTATCAGATGAGTTGTCAATTGCTTTTTCATAACTTTTAAAAGCTTCTTCGGGCAAATCATTTTCTATTTGCGTATCTCCGAGTGTTTCGTAATATTTTTTCGCATAAATTTCTTCTTTGTCGTCGTATTTCATAGCTTTTTGATAATGCTCTATTGCTTTTATTTTGTTTTTACGCAACAGATATACATCTCCTTCCAATTCTTCAATTATTGCAAAAACGCAATCCTGACATTTTTTTAAAGATTTGTATGTTTCTTCAAGTTTGAATTTTAAAACTTCTTTGTAATTTTCGAGTTTTAGAATATGTTCATAAACAAACACCGCTTGTATATATTTATTTCTGACTTCGTAAGATTTTGCTTTGTAAAATAATTTGATTGTAGAGGTTTCCAAATCTTCTTTCTGGTTAAAAATTGTTTTCCAGTCTTCATTAGAATTGAAATCTGATAATTCTTTTAATTCTTCTTTAGAAAATTTATCAGCTAATTCTTTAATTCTTTTGTATTCGTTTTTTAAAAAGTCATATTTGAATCTGAAAAGGATTTTTTTTGCCGGTTCTATTTCTTTGTCTGTATTTTCTTCTGATTTTTTTTCTTCAACGACTTCTTCAATAATATCTTCAACTTTTTGAGAATTTTCAGCCTCTTCTTTTGTTTCTTCAAGAAGTTTGTTTTCTGTTTTTTCTATTTTTTCTTCTTTTTCTAATTTTTCCTTTTTTTCGGGAAGAAGTTCATAAACAATACCATTTTCAGTTTCGATAGCAACATCTTGGTATTTTTCTTTTTCTTCTGTTTTTTCAGATTCTGATGTAATATTTTGTTTTTCTGTTATTTGTTTATTTTGTTCTTTATCAAAATTGAACCATTCGTCGTAAAGTTCGTATTTTTTTGATAACTCAATAATTTTTTGACTGTCAATTAATTCTATACTAATTCCGTGTTCTTTGTACATTTTGCTTGACCAAGTGTACCACCATATATTTTCTTCATTAGTAAGAGTATAGCTTAACGTTAAAACCCATTTGTATGTTTTAATGTTTTTTTCTTTTTTGTATTTTAAAAATTTTTGAAAGGATTTTCTAACCTGACCTTTTCTTGAGTCTGTAAATTCATCGGTAAACAGTCGGCTAAAAAATACAACGGTTAGTTTTTTGGGCGAAAATTTTTCGATATCGTAAGTCGAAACAATATCTTTGTTAGGAAAGTGTTTTTCGCAAAGTTTTTTACTTAACTCTTCGAAGCTGTCTTTGGCTAAATGATTGCCGTTGTTTGCTTCGATATATTTATTCCAGAAATTTTTCATATTTCTTAATCTATTGTGATTCAACAAACAAAAGTAAAAATTTTTTAATAAATAAATAAAATTTTCTTAAAATATTATTTATTTTTATTGAATTTAAACATTAAAACATTGATTAACAAAGTGTTATGTTGTTGATAAAATTTTAATTTTTTATTATGTTTTATATAAATACAGTTAGTTCATAAAGAGCCAAGTTTGTAAAGTTCGTAAAGTTTGTAAAGTTTGTAAAGTTCGTGAAGTTCGTGAAGTTTTAAATATATTATAACTTTATCAACTTTTAACTTTTAACTTTTAACTTTTAACTTTTAACTTTTAATTATATATTTTTGTCCGACATTAAAAAACGTATTTATGAATATAAGAAAAATATTTAATGATTTTCACCCGATTGTTAAGCTTATTTTTGACGGATTTTTCACATTAATAGTGTTTTTTGTCGCTTTTGTTATAGGTTTAGCAATACTTTCGAGTTTTTTTGGTATCAGTTATGCTGATTTTGCAAATAATATTAAGATTTCAGGAGATATTAATGTTTTAAGAGCTTCGCAAATATTGTACAGCTTGACACTTTTTTTTATTCCTGCCGTAGTCATTTCGTTTTTTTATACATCAAAGACTTTTTATTTTTTTCAAATTAACAGATTTCCTGCCGGCGTAAATTTTTTGTTAGTTTTTTTTCTTGTGATTTTTTCTCTGCCTTTGGTAAATTCTCTGGCTTTATTTAACACTTCAATGCAACTTCCGGTTTTTATGGAAAATATTGAGCAGATGATGCTTAATGCAGAACAAAATGCAAAAGTTCTTGTTCTTAGGTTGATGTCTGTTGAAAGTGCCGAAATGTTGCTTTTAAATTTATTTATAGTTGCTTTTTTGCCGTCTATTGGAGAAGAGTTGTTTTTCAGAGGGTTAATTCAAAAACACACAATCGAGTGGACTAAAAGTGAACATTTAGGCGTTTTTATTGCTGCATTTTTGTTTAGTGCTATTCATTTTCAGTTTTTTACGTTTTTACCTCGCTTATTTCTCGGAATATTATTAGGTTATTTGTTCGTATGGAGCAAATCGCTTTGGATGCCTGTATTTGCACATTTTGTTAATAATGCTTTGGCTGTTTTAGTTGCATTTTTTTATTTTAAAACTAAAGGTACTATTCCCGAAAATATAGATAGTTTCGGCACTGATTCTTCAACTTTTCTCTATACAATATTTAGTTTGATTGCTTTTACGGCTATTTTGTTTCTCATCAAAAAAAATGAAGATAAAAAACTGTCAGAATGATGAAGTAAGTTGCTCAAAAAATCCCGGATATGATTTTACAACGCATTGAGGATTTATAATTTCCACATCTTCAATAACAGAAAAAAGGCTCGCCGCCATTGCCATTCTATGGTCATTAAAAGGATTTATTTTGATTTTATATTGTTTTTTGCTCATTTTGCCGTCCCATAAAATAGTATCTTCGTTTGGTGTTGATAATATATAGCCGAAATTTTTAAGAATACTAATCAACGAAAAAATCCGGTCTGATTCTTTGATTTTTAAATTTTTAATGCCTGAAATTCTGTATTTTATACCTAACAGACACAAATTAACTGCAAAAGTTGGTGTCAAATCAGGGGTGTCTTTAAAATTTGCTTCAAAAAAATCAGGGAATGCCGTTGATTTTTGTTTGATAATTATTGATTTTTTTGTGAAAGTTGTTTCAATACCAAAATGTTTATAAATTTCTGTTAGCTTTGAATCGCCTTGAATGCTGTTTTTATGTAATTTGTTAATTGTAATTTTTGAGTTTTTAGTTAAACTTACAAAAGCAAACCAGACAGCACTTGCCGACCAGTCTGCTTCAATCGTATATAAATCAGGTGGTTTAAATTCTTGTTTTTTTATAAAAATTACGTTTTTTCTGAAATCTGCTTTGATACCGAAATCCTCAAGCAGTTTTAAAGTCATTAATATATACGGCATTGAATTGCTGTTATCTTTTAGTTCTAGTTCAAGACCATTTTCGATGGTAGCTGCAATCATTAGTAAAGACGAAACAAATTGACTGCTTATTTCAGAAGAAACTTTAATTCTCTTTCCTTCAAGCTTTTTTCCGATAATTTTGAGCGGTGGAAAACCTTCTTTTTCTGTGTAATAAATTTCTGATCCAAGTTCCCGAAGTGCATCAACAAGTTCTTTTATTGGTCTTTGTTTCATTCGGTCGTCGCATTGTAAATCAAAAATACCATTTTTTTGCGAAAAAAAGCATGTTAAAAATCGATAAGTTGTACCGGCGTTTTTTAAATTGAAAATATTTGTTTTTTTTCCGATTTTCAGCTCATTTAAAATATTTTGCAATAAAATCGTATCATCAGCATTTGATAAGTTTATTAATTTTGTTTTGTTTCCTGACAATTCTTTTAAAATCAACAATCTGTTTGAGATGCTTTTGGATGCCGGCAGGTCTATAAAATCGGGTAGTTTTGTTCTTTTTTTAAGATAAATTGAGTTCATTTTGAGCTTTTAATTTTTTCTTCCATTCATAATAACCTAACAAGCCGAAAAACAGGTAAAAAACATATAATACGACAGTTGCAAAAAGTTTTTTATCGATAAATGTAATACCTTAAATCCGTAAGTCTATACTTATATATCTGAAATTCAGTCAGGTGAG
>DYKL01000393.1 GCA_020722645.1 Acetofilamentum sp.
TCCACACAATCAAAAATGCAATCATGTTCAGATTTGTAAAAAAATATTTCTCCGGATTTTTTGCTTTCGTTGCTGCTTTTTGTTTTTTGTTCTGCTTTATTGACTTTCTCTTTTTCTTTCTGTTTTTCTTCTTCGTTTGTTATTCCTTCCAATTCCTCAATATATTCTTCCTTTACTGGGCCGTCAGGAAGTTGTGCAATAGTACTCCGTAATTCTCTTTTTTGTTTTTCTATATCGTCGTTTTCTGATTTGTTTTCTTCCTTGGAGTATTCTGAATATACATTACTCGTTTCATTCTCTGGTTTTTTATCTGAAGGTTTATTATTATCTGATTTTTCTTTAGATCTCTTGTCTTTTAAAACGGTTATGTGAAAACACGCTTTTGGATATATACTAATTTTTTTATTTTTTGCTTTTCCCCCATCACATATGATTATATTGCCTGTGTGTGGTATATTACTCATAAAATCAGTTGCGTTGTTATATGGCAACCTTAAATGTTCATTTAAAGCCTTAAAACACCCGCCAGTAAAGAAAATATCAATTTTATCATCGCAATCTTCAATTTTGAATTCATTATAAAGGAATGAATTTGGCTTTTCGTCCTCGGATAATATTTTATCTATGAATTCCTGTGCATTCGTATATTGGACATCTGTTTCTTCGTGGAATAAAGGAAATTCCGGTATATCGAATTTCTTTAATGATTCGTTTATTTTCTTTAATCCATAATTTACAAAATCTTCTTTTTTAAAATACAATATTTTTTTTAAAAGCTGATCCATGTCATGGCCTTGCATTAAATCATATAATATATAATGCATAAATCCTGGTTGCAGAGATAATATTAAATCATTGAACTTCTTATCATTTTTTCTTTGTGTGTCTATAATACTATATTCAATATCGAATAATCTGGTTTTGAACACTGCTAAATCGGAATCCAATCTTATGCTGGAATTGGTTGTCATTATAATTGCCATTGTCCCCTGGTATTCTTTTAATGACTGTGATGGTGTGCCTCTTGAAGCCGTGCTGATGCTTTGTGTATATGATTTCAAAAAAGAGAACATAGATCTTAACCAGTTTTCATCTACTTCATCGATAATAGCAGGATAATAGGAAAGCCCTAATTTTTTAGACATTGTAAAATCGGATTTGACGTTATTTTTATTAAAGAAGCACATATTTTCATCCTGGTCAAAACCTATTCTCACAAAAAAATCTGCGGTTGTTGTTTTTCCACCTCCTGTTGGCCCATGAAGTAATATCTGCGGAAACTCTATTTTTTTAATAGAATGCTTTCTTATATATGTGAAAAATGGGGATAATATAGAATAGCCGAATACTGCAAGATATGTAATTTGCTTTGTTGCAAACGGATAATAGTCCCTTAATGTTTTGTATATATTTTTTAATTTTTCTTCACTGTAATCCTCGGGCTTATCTACTACAATTTTTCCGTTTTCTATTCTTATTTTGTCTTTCTTTTCGATTGCCGGTATTTTTTTATCATGATATACCTGGTATAAGAATTGCACAAGCAGTTTTGAATCCAAAGGCGTAAGTGCAAAGTCGTGTGCTATTAACGATTTCGCATCTATAATAGTTTCTGTAAATTCCTTTCCGTTTAATTCAAAATTTAATAATATATTTCCATTATAATTTATAAACTGCAAAAATTTAAGCCCACGTGCAGTAAATCTTAGTTTTAATTCCTCATAATCGTCCTTATCCGGTGACTGGTAAACAAAAATGGTGTAAAAATTCGAATTTTTATCTAACACAGCTCCATGTAAATCATCATAATAAACAGTTATTCCGTTGCTTTTTATTGTGTTTGCTTCTTCATCTTTTGCTTTTCGCTTTTGTGCTTCGAATAACTTTCTTTTTGCTTCTTTTTCCGTGTCCTCTGTTTTATCTTTATTTTCTTTGCTTTTATTCTTTTTGTTTACCATTTTGATCACCTCCTAATGCTGCTGATAATTTTTCATAACTTAAACCATATTTATTATGTGCAGCAGCTATGACCTTCCAAAATAGATCTCCTTTTATTTTTCCTGGAACGGATTCACTGCAGTTAATAACCCCAGTAGCTACAGCTATCCATTGCAACGGGCCTCCTCCTGTTCCGTGCCTGAAACAGTGCCATTCATTTAGCTCAAAATCAACAACAAAATTTGTGCCGGTGCTGCTTCCATGTACTGGATGTGCTCCCTGGTATTTAGATCCACTTTGCTTAAAGCCGGTAACATCAACAAGGCCTTTCATTGTAAGAGAATCAGGATTTATCGGCTTGGAATTAGTATTTTCCGGCTTTTTGCTTAATTTTTCTTTGCCAATAATATATGGCTTAAAAACTTCCAATAATTTTTCTTTAGTTACTTCAACAGGTGGAACTAAATGCAGATATGTACCTCCATAAATATTGCCATTCGGATGTATAGATCCAGGTGCTACATTCTGGCCGCCTTTGCCCCTGATATATGCGCCATTGACAAGTGGTATATTGCCTACCGGTTCATCCTTTATTATAAAAAGTTCACAGTAATGCCCGGGTGTTCCGGTATTCCATTCTGTTGTGTCTCCCAGAGACAATGCTGCTTTTCTTATTTCCGGCGTGTCTCCATCTATTTCACATGACATACCGGATGGGTGCATAGTTCCCCAGTTTCCGCCGTTTAAAAAATGGTTTAAAACAATTTTTGATGTTACTGGATAATTGTTTTTCTTCTGCCATTCGGGTTCAAAAGGTGTTTTTTCTTTAGGTTTTATCAAAATCGCCCTTATACGTGGATAATTAGAAAGGAAATTGGTTGTTTTTTTGAATATTTCTATCCTTTCTTTTTCGGAAACTTTAATAATCTTTTTATCGTTATTCCTATTAGAATTACTTAAAGTGCTTTTAGCACTTTGTATGTTTTCTTTATCTAACATTTCTTTTTTTAACCTCCTTTCTATCAGCTTCATCTTCCTGGAAATCTGTACCCATAATTTTATCCCACAATTCGAATAT
>DYKL01000021.1 GCA_020722645.1 Acetofilamentum sp.
TCCCACTTCGTTCCTCGTGGTCGCAATGACGCAAAGCGTACGAAGCAAAGCCTCGCAATAACGCAAAGCGTACGAAGCAAAGCCTCGTAATGACGCAAAGCGTATGAGTACGCTAGCGACAAATTTTTAATACAAGGTTTCGGACAATAATGATTTGCAATCCGAAAACAACTACAAATCAAATAGTTAAACACATTCGGATTGCAAAGTCAAGTAGGCAAAGGGAATTTCACCCTAAACCTCTCACAGAACCTTACGTGAAAGTCTCCCTTCATACGGCTCTTGTTATTCAATCATTACTGATTTGTGTTCAATTCATAAATCGTCCTCAAATTTGAGTTGTTGATAAATTTTACACTGAATAACCTAAGTCCTTCACTCCATTTCCATTACAGAAATTTCATCACTACTACAACTTAGTCCGCAATCCTGAAACGATGAATGTTTCAAGACATTCCCAAGTTCCGTAAATAAGCCTGAATAAAGGTAATGCCTCCTCAATATCGGTTGCCGTATAGACAGCTTTTCAGGTTACTTCTGTACTTATCCCTGAGACTGCGAGAATTCTCGGTTTTGACAACGTGTTTAGCTTTCTCGACACTTCATCGTAAGGTTTGCTTTCGCTCATCTCCTTTATTCGTACCTGACAAATCTTTCTTTGCCTTTTCCTTTTCGCTCAATACAATCAGATTTCTCCTTTTGCACCAAAAGGTAGTTTATTCACTTATTATAATAATTATATTGTGTTCATGAGATCGCTTCGCTTAGTTGCAAACAATGCCTGCTCATCGTTTGCGGAAGTCCAATTCTTTACCTTAAACGGATTAGGTCTGCTCTCCAACCAGTTTGTTGACGCAACACGCTAACCTATTACTGCATCGTTGTTTGTAAAGTCTTCCATCTTATTTACAGCATTTATTAGAACACAAATTTATATAGTTTGTGTACCAATAATTCTTGGCACACATCGCACAGGCGGGTGGAAATCTCCGCATGAAAATAATTTAGACCAATATTTTAAAAAAGAAAAAGTTTTGGGACAATAACTATGATACATAATACAGACAAAACTGCACAAGAAGTTTATGAAACTTATAAAAGCAGAGGTGAAATAGAACAAATGATAGATGTATTTAAAAACACATTGGAAGCAGATAAGTCTTATATGCCAACACCTCAATCTATCGAAACTTGGATGTTAGTAAATTTTATAGCGTTGCATTGGTACTACAAAATATATCATTTGTTAGTAAGTAAAAATATACTTAAAAAGTTTTCAGTCAATGATTTGTTAATGTTTTTGAAAGAAATTAAAAAAGTAAAAATCAATAATGGTTGGCATAATGTTGAAATAACTAAAAAATATCAGGATTTAATCAAGCTTCTGGACATAAGTATTACGTAAAATAAGGAAAAGTTATGGCTTAAATGTTTTTAAACATAATTGGTCTGAAATAAATAATAGAACTTTTTATGGAGATAAAATCTTTATTGATAAAGAGCACTTCTGCAAAATTGAACAAGAAAATAATTCAAAAATATATACTCCTATTAAAGAAAACAAAGCTAAAGCAGACAGTCTTAAAAAAATTGACAAAGCATTTAACGATTTATATTCTGTTGCTGTGTCTATAATAAGACAGCCAATAGAATCTTTCTTTAACTGGTTAATTCAAAAAACAGATATTCAAAGAGCATCGAAAGTCCGGTCTACAAAAGGACTTATTATTCATATTTTTGACAGTATTTCTGCCGCTTTTATATAATTTTTAACTCTTAATTCGCATTAATAATTATTTCTTTCAGGTAACAAAAAAAAAAAATAAAAAATTGCAATAGAATTTGATGAATGTAAAAAAAATTTATTTTTGCAGACCAAAAAAAAAAATTGAAATGGACAATAATATTCATCCTGTTTTCGACAGAATTATTCAAAGAAGCGATAAAGAAAAAAAATTAAATCAAAAAGCAAAGGTTATATGGCTTACAGGTTTATCCGGTTCAGGAAAAACCACATTGGGAGTTAGTCTCGAAAAAAAATTATTTAACAACGGTTATCTGACACAGATTTTAGATGGAGACAACATCAGAAGCGGTATTAATAAAAATTTACGATTTACAGAAGAAGATCGCCTTGAAAACATCAGAAGAATTGCCGAAGTAAACAAATTATTCATAAATTGCGGCATCATAACAATTAACTGTTTTATAAGTCCAACCGAAGAAATAAGAAGAATTGCAAAAGAAATTATCGGTGCAGAAAATTTTATAGAAGTATTTATAAATGCACCTCTAAGCGTTTGCGAGCAAAGAGATGTTAAAGGACTCTATCAAAAAGCAAGAAATGGTGAAATAAAAAACTTCACAGGTATTGATTCCCCATTTGATTTACCTGAACATTTTGATATTGAAATTTGCACAGATATAAATTCTATCGATGAATCTACAAAAATATTGTACGACTTTATAATTGAAAAAATAGCTTATAAAGAACAATAATTAATGCGAATTAAGGGTTGAAGTTTAACTGGTAGGTGGAAAACACCTACCAGAGGCAATTTGCTTCAATCAGGTGTTTTTCACCTAATTGAAAACAACACATAACAAGTTGACTTACAACATGATTTATTCAACCCTTAATTCGCATAATTGCTTACTTCATACCCCAAGAATCTTTGTCGAGGCTTCTGTATTGTATGGCTTCGGCAAGATGATGAGGTTGAATTGTTTCTACCCCTTCCAAATCCGCTATTGTCCTTGACACTTTCAAAATTCTGTCATAAGCCCTTGCCGATAAACCCATTCTCTCAATTGCAGCTTTCAGTAAAGAAGAACCTGCATCATCAACAACGCAATATTTCTGCATCATTTTAGTTGACATCTGAGAATTTGAATAAATTCCTTCATATTCTGAAAAACGATTCTGCTGAATTTCTCTTGCTTTTATAACCCTTTCTCTTACGAGTTTACTGCTTTCAGATGGTCTTACTTTCGACAAATCTTTAAAAGGTACAGGAACTACTTCAATTTGAATATCTATTCTATCAAGCAGCGGACCTGAAATTCTGTTCAGGTAGTTTTTTATAGCACCTACTGAACAGACGCATTCCTTTTCGGGATGATTGTAATAACCGCAAGGGCAAGGATTCATAGCTGCAACAAGCATAAAACTTGCAGGATACTGAACTGAAAACTTTGCTCTTGAAATGTTAATAACCCTATCTTCTAATGGTTGACGCATTACTTCAAGCACATTTCTTTTAAATTCCGGCAATTCGTCCAAAAATAATATACCGTTATGAGCCATAGAAATTTCACCGGGCTGAGGAAATGCTCCGCCACCAACTAATGCAACATCTGATATAGTGTGGTGTGGTGAACGGAATGGTCTCTCTGTCATCAAAGACATTCCTGATGTAACATTGCCCAGAACCGAATGGATTTTTGTTGTTTCAAGGGCTTCGTCCAAAACAAAAGGCGGAAGAATTGAGGGTAATCTTCTTGCAAGCATAGTTTTGCCCGAACCCGGAGGTCCTACCATCAACATATTATGCCCGCCGGCAGCAGCAACTTCCATTGCTCTTTTTACATTTTCCTGTCCTTTGACGTCTGAAAAATCTAATTGAATATGGTCTAATTTGTGATAAAATTCATTTTTAATATCAATAAATTCAGCCTCTAATTTAAGAGTTCCTTCCAAAAAATCAACCACTTGCATTAAATTATCAAGACCGTAAACATTTAATCCTTCGACAACAGCAGCTTCTTTTGAATTTTCTTTCGGTAAAATAATACCTTCAAAACCTTCTTCTTTTGCATTCAAAGCAATTGGTAAAACTCCTCTAATGGGACGTAATCCACCATCAAGAGAAAGTTCTCCCATAATTAAATATTTTTCCAGTACCGATTCTTCTACTCTAATTTGGTCTGAAGCTGCAAGGACGGATATTGCCAATGCCAAATCATAAGCAGCTCCTTCTTTTCGTATATCAGCAGGTGCCATATTTACAACAATTCTTTTGCCCGGAACCCTAAATCCATTTGTCCTCAATGCTGCTTCTATTCTTTGTTGGCTTTCTTTTACAGCATTATCAGGTAAACCCACAAGATAAAACTTTGCACCCCTCGAAATCTCTGTTTCAATGGTTACTTTTGTAGCACTTATTCCTAAAACGGCACTGCCATAAGTCTTGACTAACATAATTTTTTGAAAGCTTTTTTTAAAAAAAATTTTTCATCAGATAATCAAAAAAAAAAAATTGTTTAAAATTGTAACTATCCCCTACTCTTCTTTATTCATTGGACTTGTGAAACATCAAAAAGTCGATTGAACTACCAAAAAAGTTAATTAAATTTTACAAAAAGTAGTTTAAATTTTACAAATCTAACATTCAATTTTGACAAAAATATACAAATATTGAAGACAAAAATGATTTTACAAAAATAAACAGATAACTTTTAAATAGGAATAAAAATTTACAGACAAACAATAAAAAACTATAAGATCAATAACTTATCTATAAAATTCTGACATAAAACCATTCTGTGAAAGTCAGGTTATAATTAAATATAAATGTGATAGAAATCAGATACATTCCTTTTGAAGAAAAATTATGAGAAAATTCCTTTGTAATAAAATTGTCTCCATAATTAATTTCAACAGAATTATAATAATCTAATAAAATTTCGCACTTGAATTAAATAATTAAATTTCAGCCTATTACTGCTATTATCGCCGTAGAAGGTGACCTCACCTTCAACAATGCAGATGGTTTGTTGTAAGTAGGGACACATGCAAGGAAGTAAACTTAATGTAATTCAAGATTATAAAATTAATTGTTAATTTTTACTAACTTTCTGAAAATTAAGAATATTCCTTTCATAATTGACAATTTTGCAGATTAAAAATTTTTTGTAAATTAAGAAAAAAATTCATTAGTCAATTTACACAAAATCAAATTAAAACAACAAAAAAAAATTAAATAAAAATTGATAAAATGAACAAGTTTTATAATTTTGCACTATTATTAACAACCTATAAATTTAAATTTTTTTATGGCAACAACTGCTGACATCAAAAATGGATTAACAATTATTTTTAATAATGAATTGTACAAAATTGTAGAATTTTTGCACGTAAAACCAGGGAAAGGGGGCGCTTTTGTAAGGACTAAACTAAAAGGTATCACAAACGGAAAAACATTTGATTACACATTTCAGTCGGGTGCAAAAATTGATATAGCAAGGGTAGAAAGAAGACCATTTTCTTATCTGTACAAAGATGACTCAGGTTTTGTTTTTATGCATAACGAAACTTACGAACAAGTATCAATTCAGAAAGAATTAATCGAAGGTGTTGAATTTTTAAAGGAATCTCAATATGTAGAAATAGTTTTTGATGCTGATAGTGAAACTCCTTTATTCTGTGAATTACCTAACAGTGTAGTTCTTGAAGTTACATATACAGAACCCGGATTAAAAGGAGATACAGCTTCTTCAACAACACTAAAACCTGCAACATTAGAAACAGGTGTCGAAATTAAAGTTCCTTTATTTATAAAGATAGGAGAAAAAATTAAAGTAGATACAAGAGACAAAACATACATTGAAAGAGCTAAATAGAGTTAGTTCATAAAGTTCATAAAGTTGAAAGTTTATAAAGTATTAGCATTTGATATTCAACAAAAGACCCATACCCCGATATATCGGGGCAAGCTATGGCAGGCTTTTAGACCCTTTCAGGGCAAGCTTTATTAACTTGACAGTTTATTAACAGACACTAAATAAAATAATAAACACTTTTTTACAACCTTTTAACATACATATTAAGTGACTAAATCATCAATAGAGAGGTTAAGATTCTGTAATTTTAAAATTAGAACATTACTGAATATAACTCAGGCAATTAACCAGAATTTGCCAACTGATGAATTATTAGACACTTTCAAAAATATTTTATCAATTGAGCTAAATATTGGCAGATTTTTGTTATACTCCTGTCTTGAATCAGAATGGAGTATAATGCTGAAATATGGAGTAAATGAAAAAGACTACCAGAAAATTGACATCGAAAAAGATCTGCTAACTATTAAATCTATTGAAATTACCATCGGAGAGGGAACTGATAAATTTGAAGTTTTTGATTTTGTAATCCCCATTTTTAAAGACGATAACGTTATTGCTTATGTTTTAATGGGAGATATTGATAATGAAGAAATTGGAATTAGTCCATCACTGAGACATCTACAGTTTATACAAACTCTTACAAACATTATAATGGTTGCCATACAAAACAGAGAATTGGTAAAGGAGAGTTTTAAGCAGGAAAGAATTAAAAAAGAGCTTGAAATGGCTGCAAATATTCAGGCTATGATAGTTCCTTCGATAGAAAGTGTCCCTAAACTTGATGAAATATGTATTCAGCCGTTTTATATGTCCCACTTTGAAGTTGGAGGAGATTTGTACGACTATGGTCAGCTTACCAAAAGCGAAGTTTATTTTTGTATTGCAGATGTTTCAGGGAAAGGTATGTCTGCGGCAATGATTATGTCTAATTTTCAGGCAAATTTAAGAGCACAGTTAAGAACCAAGGACATTTCTTTTAAAAATATTGTAATAAACCTCAATAACAATGTTCTTAAAGTTTCAAAAGGTGAACATTTTGTAACAATGTTTCTTGCAAAATATAATATTTATTCTCAACGTTTGATGTATGTAAATGCCGGTCATTTACCCCCGATTATGTACGATTACAAATCAAAAAATCAGGAATTTTTAACAGACGGGTGCCCTGGTTTGGGTATGTTAGATAAAATGCCGGATATTAAAATCGGTAAAATAAAGTTAAAAAACAAAACAAAGATGATGTGTTTTACAGATGGCTTGTCCGAATATTCTATAGATAAAAAACCTGACTATGGTCTTGCTATATTGAAAGAAGCTATGCAAAAAAAAGAATTGGATATTAAATCTACTATTGACTGGATAATCAAAGAACTTGATTTAAACAAATCCAACAAAAATATAAATGACGACATTACATTGCTTGGTGTTCAGTTCAATTCTATCGAAAGTCCATTGTTAAATAAAATAAAAAAACACTCTAAACATTTAGAACAATGAAAAACACTTTATTTTTTATAATTCTGATTTTTTTCTTTTCTTGTACTTTAAATGATATAGAAGAAATAACAGGTAACAAAAACTTTTTACCCAAAGCAGGAAACGATACTGTTATAAAAATAATAGAACCTCCGTTTTATTTAAGCAGAGATTCAAGCAAATACATTGTTTTCCCTGTTGCCTATAATAACTCCGCAGACAGAAAAACATATTACTCTTCATCATCAGATTACAGTTATTATTCTTCTATTTACTCAAATTTTGTCTTTTATAATCAGCAAACAAACCAGTATAAATCTATTTCTGAAGAAGATTTATATCTTACCGGAATTTATACAAATTATTCGCTGTCTTGTAATCTGGTTTTTTATTTAATTGTAAGTGAAGATTCAAACAAAGATGGGAAAAAAGATTCCGAAGACTTTCTGCAGTTAGCATTTACCGACTCAGAAGGGAATAATTTTAAAGTCATTACCTCTAAGCAAGAACATCTCTTGTCATGGAATTACTATCCGCAAGATAATTATTTGATAATCAGAACATTATCGGACACAAATAACGATAATATGGTTAATTTTACTAATGATAAACTTAACATTTACAAAATAAATTTAAGCGATTTGAAAACAGATAACTTATTTGATGAAAATTTCGTTAATAAATTAATTAAATAAAATCTAAAAAGCACAACTATGAAAAAAGCATTATTCATTTTAATTTTTGCACTAATACCTTTTATTGCAAAATCGCAGTTTACTTCTGACTTATTAGTTTTCAACCGAACAGGAGAACCTTTTAAATTACTTATTGGAAGTCAGACAGTTAATAATTATTTTTCTTCTAAAGTCAGGGCTAATGACTTACAATCAGGGAATTATACCTTAACAATTATCTTCCAAAATACAAATGTTCCAAACCTGAACATTAATGTTTTTATACAGCAAAATTCTGAATTAGCCTGTGTTTTGAATGTTAACAGCAAAGGTCTTTACTATACCGAAGTATTCGAAGTTATCAGCTACGTAAATCAAAGCAATATTTCGCCAAACATTCAACCTTTGCCACCGGAACCAATGCCTGTAGGAAATCATTTTTGTCAAATTCCAATGGAACAAGTTGATTTTGAGAATGCTCTTAGTACAATAAAAAATCAGGATTTTGACGGGGACAGATTAACAGTTGCTAAACAAATTGCCGGTTCAAATTGTATGCTGGCTGAACAAATCAAACAAATATTGTTTCTTTTCGACTTTGAAAACAACCGCTTAGAGTTTGCTAAATATGCCTATACTCATTGTTTTGACCCAAGTAATTATTTTGTTGTAAATGAAGCTTTTGACTATTCTTCAAATATTACAAAACTAAACGAATATATTGATTCACTGTAAATTATAAAAATATGAAAAAAATTGCAATTTTAGTTCTTGTTGTTTTATTAACCGGAAATTTATTTTCTCAAAAAGTAGGTTACGTTCATACAGATTCTGTTTACAGAAGTATGCCTGAAATGAAAGAAGCACAAACAGTTTTAAATGATTATTTGCAACAGGTTCAAGCCGAAATTGAATCAATGCAAAAAGAATATCAGGAAAAAGTTCAAATTTTTAACGAAAATGTAAATACATACAGCGAAGTAGTTAAAAACAACAAAATTACTGAAATTCAAGACCTTGAAAAAAGAATTCAAGATTTTCAGCTTAAAGCTCAAACCGAATATCTCGATAAGCAAAAAGAGTTGATTTTACCTATTGAAGAAAAATTTGACAATGCTATCGAAAAAGTTAGGTTGAGACTTAAATACGATGTTGTTATGAATATTAGCACTGATGTTTTATACGTTGACCCGAAATTTATCATAACCGGCGAAGTTTTGAAAGAACTTGGAATCGTTAAATAAAAAAAAAGAACTTCTCAAATCTGTTATTATCGTTGCAGGCGGTAGCGGCAAAAGAATGAATAATCTTATCCCGAAGCAATTTTTATTACTTCGGGATTTACCTGTTTTAATGCATACTGTTTTAAAATTCTATAATTTTAATGCTGATATTGAAATAGTTTTGGTACTTCCTGAGAATAATATTGAAATATGGAAAAATTTATGCAAAAAGCATCAATTTAACATAAATCACAAAATGACAAAGGGAGGCAAAGAACGATTTTTTTCCGTAAAAAACGGACTTGATTTAATTGAGCATAAATCCGGATTAATTGCAATTCACGACGGAGTAAGACCATTAATTGATTCTGAAACTATTTTAAAAGGTTTACTGACTGCCGAAAAACATCAAACTGCAATACCGGTTATAGATGTTACAGATAGCATCAGATTAGTTGAAAAAGACAAGAACTTTCAGTTAGACCGAAACAAACTAAAAAGGGTTCAAACACCTCAAATATTTGATATTCAACTAATTAAAGAAGCTTATAAAAAGGATTTCAATCCTGATTATACTGATGACGCATCAGTAGTTGAGGCTGCGGGGCATAAAATTTTTTTATTTGAAGGTAATATCGAAAATATAAAAATTACCACTAAATTTGACCTCGATTTTGCAGAATTTTTAACAACTAAATTTTCAAACATAAAACAATAGTAATAATAAAAGTATTATAAACCAACTATGTTTTTAGAGAATAAATCACACAGAATAGAAAACAGGGGCTGGATTGAAGTTGTCTGCGGCTCAATGTTTTCAGGCAAAACAGAAGAGCTGATTAGAAGGTTGAAAAGAGCTCAAATAGCCAAACTCAAAGTCGAAATTTTCAAACCGGCTTTGGATACAAGGTATTCAGAAGATAAGATTGTATCGCACGATTCAACTTCAATAAAATCTTTTCCTGTAAAAAATTCTTCTGAAATTCCTGAAAAAATAAAAGATGTCGATGTTATTGGAATTGACGAAGCCCAATTTTTTGATGACGGAATAATTGAAGTCTGCGAAAACCTTGCAAATCAAGGAATAAGAGTTATAATTGCCGGTTTGGATATGGATTTTATGGGAAATCCTTTTGGTCCAATGCCTTCTCTTATGGCAAAAGCAGAATACGTAACAAAAGTCCACGCTATTTGTATGCGTTGCGGAAATCCTGCTCAGTACTCCCATCGTTTCAGCGAAAGCAAATCTGTTGTAGAATTGGGTGAAAAAGACAAATACGAACCTCTTTGTCGTGCCTGTTATAATGAAGAAACGAAGAAACAACTGTAATGATTAACAAAAACTTATTAAAATTGAGTTTTGATTTTTCTCTAAACGCAATTATTTTTTCCGAAAAAATCAATAAAAACGCTGAAAATTCTGAAATTGTTTCAAAATTTCTAATAACAGCAACAAATATCGGAGCAATAATATACAGAAAAATTCACGAAACTGACATAAAAGTTTTAAAAAGAACTCTGATAAACGCAATTTATCTGCTTAACGAAACTAACCAAAATATCAGAGAATTATTAAAACAAAACTTAATTGATAAAAACTCTTTTAATTATTTTTACCCTCAGATAATAAAAATGGGAAACGCAATTAAAAATGAAATTGTGGTATTATCAAAATATTTATATATAACCTTAAATCCGCAAGTCTTTTCGTAAGTGGTTGCAGGTGAAAACACCTGCAACATGTAGTTTGCACCAGTCAGGTGTTTTCACCTGGCTGAATTTCAGATATATAAGTATGGACTTACGGATTTAAGGTATAAAATTCTATGGAGATAAAATAAAAACTCTTAAAATTATCGAAATTTTAAAAGCTAAAAAAAATCAAAATAATTAGCAAAATATTATCTTTTGTTCTGATAATTCCAATACGAATATATCAGTTGATTATTTCACCTTGGCTACCAAAATCATGCAGACATATTCCAACGTGTTCAAATTATGCAATAGAAGCATTAAAAGTACACGGTGTTTTCAGAGGATTCTGGTTGGGTTTTAAACGTGTTTTACGCTGTAATCCTTGGGGAACGGAAGGCTATGACCCTGTGCCTCCTAAAATGACAAAGGAAGAATGGAAAAAATATAAAAGAAACTATGGTAATTAGCCAATGTGCCAATTAGCAAATGTGCCAATTAGCAAATTAGTTATTGAAATGATGAATAGCGAATGATGAATAGCGAATGATGAATGAAACAATGAAACAATGAAGCAATGAAACAATGAAACAATATAACAAAACGTCATTGCGAGGTACGAAGCAAATAAAACAAAAATATGCTCAAAACACTTGATTGGATAATAATTTCAGCCTATATAATCGTAATTGTCGCAGTAGGCTTAATGTTTAGCAAAAAAGCCGGAAACAGTTTATCTGATTTTTTTCTCGGAGGTAAAAATCTGCCATGGTGGCTTGCCGGTCTTTCAATGGTTGCAACGACATTTGCGGCGGACACTCCGCTTGTTGTTACAGAACTTGTAGGAAAAAACGGCATTGCAGGTAATTGGTTGTGGTGGAATATGCTAATCGGCGGTATGCTTACTACATTCTTTTATGCAAGGTTATGGAGAAGAGCAGACGTTTTAACTGAATTGGAATTTATCTCTATCAGATACAGCGGTAAAGAAGCAACATATTTAAGAGTAACCCGTGCTATTTATATTGCACTTATAATGAACACATTAATAATTGCTTGGGTTAATGTTGCTTTGATGACTATAATTGAAGTTTTCTTTGGAGTATCCGGCAATATTCTTTTAGTTGTTATGTTTGTTACAATGTTTTTTGCTGCATTATATTCGACTGTATCAGGACTTATAGGTATAGCCGTTACAGATGCAGTACAATTTATTATTGCAATGGCAGGCACTATTATTTTGGCAGTTATTGTAATTTCAAGTGATAAAATCGGGGGAATAAGCAATTTAAAGGCAAGTTTACCAGAATCGGCATTTAATTTTTTCCCTAAAATCGGAGGAAAAGGAACTGTTGGTGTATTGAGTTTATCCGTGGGTTCATTTCTTGCTTATGGATTGGTTCAATGGTGGGCAAGCTGGTACCCCGGAGCAGAACCGGGCGGCGGTGGATATATTGCCCAACGTATGTTAAGTACAAAAAACGAAAAACACTCCATATTTGCAACATTATTCTTTCAAATAGCTCATTATGCAATACGCCCCTGGCCTTGGATTATAGTTGGACTTGCTGCTATGGTTTTATATCCGCAATTATCTGAAGATGAACTTCGATATGGTTATGTTTACGCAATGAGAGATTTTCTGCCTGTTGGATTAAAAGGATTAATGTTAGTTGCATTTTTAGCGGCTTATATGAGCACTATTTCAACACAATTGAACTTCGGAGCAAGTATTCTTACTAATGATCTTTTGGTGCTTTTTAAAAACAATAAAAAAAATCAAAAAGAATTAGTTAAATGGGGCAGATTGTTCACTTTATTGATAATGATTCTGTCAATTATTGTTACATCAAAAGTCAATACAATTTCTGAAGTATGGATGTTTATGTTTGAATGTGGTGCAGGTCTTGGCTTAGTTTTGATTTTACGTTGGTATTGGTGGAGAATTAATGCTTGGAGCGAATTTACAGCTATGATTGTACCTTTTATTTTTTATGCTTTGTCAAAATTTGTTTTTGATTTAGAGTACCCTGTATCTTTTTTCGTAACAGTAGGTGGGACAACTATTTCTTGGATTTTGGCTACATTTGTTACAAAATCAACAGAATTTGAACATTTAGAAAAATTTTATCAAAAAGTAAACCCTCAGGGTTGGTGGAAACCTTTTGGAAATGTGTCAGAAAATAGAAACAATATGTTATATTTAACAGGTGCTTGGATTACTTCTATTGTTTTAGTTTATTCAACTCTATTCGGGATAGGGAAATTAATTTTAGCTGATTTTAAGTCATTTTTAATATATTTGTCAATTATAATTGTTGACTTTTTTGTATTTTATTTTTTTGTAAAAAAGGCGAAAGTCTTTGAAAATTAGATAATGGTTTAAACCTGTTGATTTTGCCGGTGGGGACACCGACAAAAGCGTCTATTACAGACATTTCAGGTATCCGCACCTGAAATTTCAACGGTTTTAAACCAAGACCGAAAATTAAACAGTATGATTTTTGTTTTTATAATAATAACAATATTTTTCTCTGCATTATTTTCCGGAATGGAGATTGCTTTGGTGTCATCGGATAAATTACGAATAGAAATCGAAAGAAAAAAGGGCGGAACTAATTCAAAAATAATATCCTTTTTTATTAAAAAAGCCGAAAAATTTATAGCAACAATGTTACTTGGAAATAACATTGCACTTGTCATATATGGTATTTTATTAGCAAAATTGTTGGAACCTCAATTATTAAAATTATTTACTGGCGAAACAGTTGTTTTATTATTTCAAACCTTAATTTCTACAATAATTATTTTATTTGCAGGTGAATTTATTCCAAAAACAATTTTCCGCCTTAACCCAAATCAAGCCCTAAATATATTTGCATTTCCGGTTTTGATTATTTTTTATCTCTTATATCCGCTTACAATTTTTACAATTTTTTTCAGCAACTTTTTTTTAAAATATATATTAAAATCAAAAAAAGATGAGCAGAAACTTAATTCTGTATTCGGAAAAATTGATTTAACCAACTTTATAAACAAATTCCAAAACTATGAAGATGAAATTGACGAGGAAGTTAAAATTATTCAAAACACACTAGATTTCGAAAAAATTAAGATCAGGGAATGTATTGTACCAAGAAATGAAATTATTGCTATTAATAAATTTGATAACATTAACGAACTGAAAAGTTTAATCACTGAAACCGGTTTTTCTAAAATATTAGTTTACGAAGGTTCAATTGATAATATAATTGGATATGTACATTCTTATGGATTATATAAAAACCCTAAACAAATAAATGATATACTTGTAGATATTCCGATAGTTCCCGAAACTATGACTGCCCAAAAACTTTTTAACATTATGATCAG
This sequence comes from Acetofilamentum sp., assembly GCA_020722645.1. GTDB lineage: Bacteria > Bacteroidota > Bacteroidia > Bacteroidales > JAFGUD01 > JAFGUD01. The sequence goes on from DYKL01000021.1 coordinate 14,063, forward strand.
AAAAAAAAGAAGTATAGCTCTTGTTGTTGATGAATACGGAGGAACATCTGGAATTGTTACAACTGAAGATATTCTCGAAGAAATTTTTGGTGATATTCAAGATGAACACGACTCTAATGACATTATTTCTACAAAAACTGATGAAAATACCTACAAATTTTCGGGCAGAATAGAAATTGAACAAATTAACGAAGAATTCAATCTAAATTTGCCGAAAGATGAGGACTACGAAACTCTTGCCGGTTACATAATTAATAATCTTGAACGATTTCCGGAAAAAAATGAAATTCTTGTTTTTGATAATTTTCAAATCACAATTTTAGAAATTGCTCCTCCAAAAATTGAACTTGTTGAATTAAAAATTCTTTCTGAAAACAAATAACATTATCAAACAATATTTTTTATTCAATTTATTTGTATTTTTAAGTAACAAAACAAAAAATTGTTAATTATTTTAAAAAAAAATTATAAAAACACTTGACAAAGGGGCTTAGATTTATTATATTTGCAATCTTTAAAGCTTAAAATATGAATTGGTTAGAAGCTCTTATTCTTGGCTTGATACAAGGTTTGACAGAATTTTTGCCTGTCAGTAGCAGCGGTCATTTGATAATTGGTAAAGAAATATTAGGTATTAAAACCACAGATAATATTGTTTTTGAAATTGTCGTTCATGCTGCAACCGTCTTAAGCACTATTACTATTTTATGGAAAGAAATTCGTGATTTGACTATAGGTACTCTAAAATTCAAATGGAACGAAGAAACAAAATATGTTGTCAAAATTCTAATTTCAATGATTCCTGTTTTGATTGTTGCACTCTTTTTTAAAGAAACAGTTGAATCATTGTTTGGAGAAGGACTTATTCTAGTTGGTTCTATGCTTTTAGTAACGGCTTTATTACTATCTCTTACACAAGCTGTTAAATTTAAAGAAAGAAAAGAAGTTACATACAAAAATGCATTTTTAATAGGAATTGCACAAGCCATAGCAGTTTTACCGGGATTATCCCGTTCCGGTGCTACAATTTCAACCGGATTATTAGTTGGAACAAAAAAAGAAGAGGTCGCAAAATTTTCATTTCTGATGGTTTTGATTCCAATTCTAGGTGAAGCTTTTTTAGGAATTGTGGGTGGTGAATTTTCCGCAGCTCAATCAGGCATCCCAACAATTTCTCTTGTTGTAGGTTTTCTGACAGCATATATTTCAGGTCTTTTTGCATGTAAATTTATGATTGAATTTGTTAAACGCACAAATCTTTTATGGTTTGCTGCTTACTGTTTGGTTATGGGATTGATTGCAATTGGTTATTCTTTGTTTTTCTAACAATATCTAATTTTATTTAATAATGTACGATTTTTACTGCGGAGAAATATTACTTTTTGACAAACCAATACACTGGAGTTCTTTTGATATTGTTAATAAGGTCAGAATAGAAATTAAAAAGAAATATGGCAAAAAGTTAAAAGTCGGTCACGCCGGAACACTAGACCCCTTGGCAAGCGGACTTTTGATTTTATGCACTGGAAAAATGACTAAACAAATCGAAAATTTTCAGCACTTGGACAAAGAATACCAAGCTGTAATTAAATTTGGAGCAACAACGCCTTCATTTGATTTAGAAACTCAACCTGATAATTTTTTTGAAATTAAACACATAAACCTTGACTTATTAAATGAAACTTTAAATAATTTTATCGGAATCCAAATGCAAAGACCGCCTAATTTTTCAGCAAAAAAAATCAACGGAGAAACTGCCTATGTAAATGCAAGACTTGGAAAGGATTTTGAAATTAAAAAAAATGAAATAGAAATAAAAAAAATAGAAATTATAGAACATAATTTGCCCGAACAAGTAACAATAAGAATGACTGTAAGTAAAGGAACATATATCAGAAGCTTTGCAAATGATTTGGGCATAAAATTAAATTCAGGTGCTTATTTGCAAAAATTAATCAGGACAAAAATCGGAGACTACAACGTTCAAAACGCTCTTTCAATTGAAGATTTTATTGAAAATCTGAAAAATATAGACACAACGCACAATTCTATCAATAATTAAACAACTATAAATATGAAACTATCACAATTTGATTACTTCCTACCCCAAGAGTTAATCGCTCTTAAACCAATAAAAGATCGTCAAAATGACCGTTTATTGATTTTACACAAAGGTACCGGCGAAATTGAACACCGCTTGTTTAAAGATATCATCGAATATTTCGGTGATGGCGATGTTATGGTTTTTAACAACACAAAAATTTTTCCTGCCGTATTGAATGGTAAAAAAGAAAAAACAGAAGCTGATATTGAAGTTTTTCTACTTAGAGAATTAAAACCCGAACAAAAATTATGGGATGTTCTTGTTTCTCCTGCCAGAAAAATCAGAATAGGCAACAAACTTTATTTTGAAAACGATTTAGTTGCCGAAGTCATAGACAATACTACTTCACGCGGTCGTACAATCAGATTTTTATACAACGGCGACAGCGAAGATTTAAAAGCTAAACTCAAAAAAATGGGTGCTGTTCCCTTACCACCTTTTATTAACAGAGAATCTAAACCTGAGGATTTGAAGCATTATCAAACTCCGTTTTCAAAAAATGAAGGGGCAGTTGCAGCTCCTACTGCCGGTTCTCACTTTGATGAAATCTTATTAAAAAGACTTCAGATTAATGGCGTTTATTTTGCTGAAATTACACTTCACGCAGGAATTGGAAATTACATGAAAATCGAAGTAGAAGATTTAAGTAAGCATAAAGTCGATTCCGAACAAGTTGTACTTCCTAAAAGAACAGTTGAACTTGTTAATAATGCAAAAGACCAAAAGAAAAGAGTATGTGCCGTTGGAACTACTGTTGTAAAAACTCTCGAAACTCCCGTTACAACACTCGACAGAATTGACCCGTTTGAAGGTTGGACAGTACAGTTCATTTATCCGCCATTCAGAATAAGAATTCCGAATGCTCTTATTTCTAATTTTCAATTACCTCAAACACCTATGTTGATGACAGTTGCCGCTTTTGGTGGGTATAGACTTATAATGAAAACCTACGAAGAGGCTGTAAAAAATGAGTACAGATTTGGTCCTTTCGGAGATGCTATGCTCATTATTTAGTTTGTAAAACTTGCCCTATAAGGTGCTAAAAGTCGATAAAAAATTGATAAACTTGACAGGTATTCTTTCAAAATTTTCAGCATTTTTATTTTTCTGGCGAAAACCAACAATTAACAAATGAAATAATTTAACAATTTCTACTTATGAACAATCTTGAAAATAATACTGAAAAAATAGAAGTCAAAATTACTAATACAACGAATAAATTAAACACGATTAAATTCGTAAAAGAAAAATTGAACTTATTTCTAAAAGATGCAAAAGAATCGATAGACAATTTACCTTACATTTTTTCTACTGATGTTTATACTGCAAATGAATTCGTGGAAAATGCCGCTGAAAATGGATTTTCATGCCAAATAAGTTCAATTTCGATAAATTCTGCCAAAAAGACGGAAACAGAAAATAATATCATTACTCAGACAATCAATAATACAGAAGATTTGTACGAAATTTACATTGAAAAAATTGACAATTCAAAAAAAATCGAAACAATAAAACTTATCAGGTTAATTACTAACGAAGGTCTTGCTGAAAGTAAAAATATAGTTGATAAACAAAGTTTCAAATTGTACGTAAAAACACAAAATAATGAAATTGACGAAATTGCAGAACAATTTAAAAATGCAAATTGTGTTTTTTCTCATAAAAAAATATTAGAACCAGAAGCTGAATTTAAAATTTACGAATAAAAAAAAAACTGAAAAACCTGTTTACAATCCTCCTGTTAAGACTGAAAAAAAGGTAAAAACAGAAATTAATCAAGCGATACATAACGATAAAATAATAGAAAGTAGTACAAATAAAAATCACAAAGCATACATATACTCAATAGTAACAAGTATTATCTGTTTACTGTTTTTATTTACAAAAAATTATTTTACTGTTTTAATTTTAATTTTTTTGAACAGCTTTTTGATAAGTGGAAGTTTCAAAATTAATATTAAATCAAATTTCAGAATTCACAGATTTTTGGCTTTTCTTATAAATCTGATAAATTACGGCGTTCTATACGGATATGTTTTTTATCTCAAAAATATATATCACTTCCGCATAGAAAGTATGTTTTTTGTGTTATCAGGAATATTTATTTTCGTTTCATCTTTATCAATATTTTTATTTTCTGTTAGCAAAACAGACATTAAATACAATAAAGTAATTTCTAAAAACAAAAAAACTAAAGAAAAAATTAAGGAAAAAAATAAAGACGAAACAACCATGAGAACCTTAAAGTTCTCACACCAATAGAATGAAAATAATTATAAACCAACAACTTACAAAATTATTTACACATGAAACCATTAGAAAACATTAAAATATTAGATTTATCAAGGGTTCTTGCGGGTCCATATTGCACAATGGTTTTACAAGAACTTGGTGCAGATGTTATAAAAGTCGAAATACCTATTACCGGCGATGATTCAAGATACTTTGGTCCTTTCAAAAAAGGTAAAAGTACATATTTTATAAGCATAAACAGAGGTAAAAAAAGCATTTCGCTTGATATGAAAAAGCCCAAAGCAATTGAAATTATATATGAACTTGTAAAAAAAGTTGACATCGTAACTGAAAATTTTCGTCCCGGAACTATGGAAAAATTAGGATTAAGCTACGATAAACTCAAAGAAATAAACCCCAAAATAATTTTTGCTTCAACCTCCGGCTTTGGACAAACAGGTCCCGAAAGCAGAAAACCTGCTTATGACATGCTTGTCCAAGCAATGAGCGGAATGATGAGCATTACCGGCTGGCAAGATAAACCACCTACAAGAGTTGGTGTATCTATCGGCGATATTGGTGCGGGACTATACACAGTTATTGGAATTCTGTCTGCTTTATATCAAAGAACTATAACCGGTTTAGGACAAAGAATTGATGTGGCTATGCTTGATTGTCAATTGGCACTGCTTGAAAACGCTATTGTCAGATACAGTGTCAGCGGAGAATCACCCAAACCAAATGGAAATCAACATCCAACTATTACTCCGTTTGAAGTTTTCAAAACAAAAGACAGCTATTTAGCATTGGCAATGGGCAATGAACAAATGTGGCAAAAATTCTGTCAGACAATTCAACGCCCCGATTTGTTGGAAATACCGCAATATCAAAATAATCTTGAAAGAACAAAACATCGGGAAGAATTATTACCTGAAATTAAAAAAGAGATTGTAAAAAAGACAACTGCCGAATGGTGCGAAATATTCGAAAATGCCGCCTTACCGCATAGTCCTGTAAACTCAATAGGTGAAATTATGCAGCATCCACAAGTTAAGGCAAGAAATATGATTGTAGAAACTTCCGATAATCTTGGCGGAATTCTTCAAGTTGCCGGTAATCCTATTAAAATGACAAATATACCTGATTCCGATAAACGGGAAGCTGCTCCTGAAATCGGCGAGCATAATTATCAGATTTTCAAAGAAATGCTCAATTTTTCCGATGAAGAAATTGACAAACTGAAAAATGACGGGGTTATATAAACCAACATATTAACGGGAATTGATTTTCCCGTTTTTTTATTTCAATAATTTGAAACGATTTACCGTTAGTCATAAAATTTCAACCGTAGAATAAAGCTATTGACTTATAACGGAAGTTCATGAAATTTTTGATAATAAAACACACGTAACCATCTGG
>DYKL01000394.1 GCA_020722645.1 Acetofilamentum sp.
ATAAAACGTTATATTTAAACACATTACGTTTTATAATTGTAATTTAAAATAATTATAAAAAGTTGATTTCGATTAAAACTATGTATTAAAAGCCACAATAACTACAAGTTTTGCTGCTTGCATTTTTCTCCAGACTTTTCGTCTCTGCGAGGCAAACGTCATTGCGAGGCAAACGTCATTGCGAGGTACGAAGCAAAAGCAAGAAGCAAATCGTCACTACGAGGAACGAAGTAGCTGACTCGTTAAAACCGGTTCGGGTTTAAGATTACTTCGCAAAGCCTCGTAATGACGCAAAGCGTATGAGTAGGCTAACGACAAATTCTTAATACAAGGTTTCGGACAATAATGATTTGCAATCCGAAAATAATTAAAAATCAATTATTAAAATACATTCGTATTTGCAATCCAAATGAGCCATATTATTAAATTTGATAGTAGTTTGGTATAAGTTTATAAAGTTCGTAAAGTCGAAATTTGCAAGCAAAATAACTTTTAACTTTCAATTTTACGAACTTTCAACTGTTTAAAACACCGGAATATTTGGCTTTCCAACTGACATTGAAGAAATTGACTGGGAAATAAAACCAATCATTTTTTTCATTTCAGCACCTGTAGTACCAATTTTTGCCAAATGGTCAATTCCCATATCTATTTGTGCTTTTGTGAAGTCGGCTTCATCACCAACTCCAAACATAATTGAAGTGAACGAAAAAGCACTTCTTTCGTCCTTTTTTTGGTCTGCTATTTCTTTTGCAATCATAGTTGCAGTGTTTTTAGAGACGTTGTCGCCACCGTCGGTTATTACAAATAGAATTGTTTTTGTTTCGATGCCAGAATTTTCAAGATTCTGACGATATGCTATTGCATTTCTGAGTCCAAGAAGAACCCCATCGTAAAGTGCAGTCATTCCGCCAATTTTTTTTGAAAAATCGGTTTTTGTGAATGAAGAAATCGGTCTGAAACCGCATTCTACTCTCACATTTGAGTTAAATTCTATGACAGAAACCATCAGTTTGTCAGCAACGTGCGATTTCTGCATACTTTCTGTAAAATCGTTGAATGCAAAATTCAGCTCTTTTACGTATTTACTTACAGATGAAGATGTATCAACAATAAAAATTGCGTTTATTGTTTCATCTACCTGTATGTCTTCAGGATTAAAATTCCCGAAGTCAATATTGAAATTAATGTCTTTGTAGTTCATAGTTATAGAGTTTAAAGTTGTTAGTTAATGGTGTATTGTTTCATTGTTTCATTGTTTCATTGTTAAATTGTTTCATAATTCAAATAAGTTTTTCATTTGTAGTAGTGAATCTGACGCCCATATCTTTTGCTTTATGATAAATAGAGTCAGCAATGTGTTCAAATCCTGTAACATTTGACATAGCATCTTCCAGAATGATGAATTTCGGAGCCAAATCAGCCGCTTCTTCTAAGACTTGTTTAAGACTGTTTGCTACGCAATGCGATTTAGCTTCACCAGCCAGATAAATGTTCTGATATGTCTCCAAAGTTTTTATCAAACCTTGATTTAGTTGAGTTTCAGGACGTTGCGGGTCAGGTATTTGTGCTCTGAATGCACCAAAATGTTCGGTAAACGGAAATGTTCCTTTTGCAACGGTTTGGTAAAATTTACCTTTTACAGTCCAATCTGTAATAGCTTCCATCAAAGGCTGATAAACAGCGGCACCTTCTGAACCAATAACACAGTGCATAGGCCAGATAAAGTGCGGATATTCGCCTTGTGCTTCAAGTGCTTTAAGGTAATTTAGACTTTTTTGCGGGTCAAAACGCGGTGTCCATTTACCGTTTTCGACATCTACAGATTTTATTTCAGTAAAAGGCGGCGGAAAATTCCCGTTTTTATCCATCCAAAAGTTTGGGTGCGAAATGTCGTTGGGTTGATGTGAATCAAGCGTAATGCCGATAAAATCTATTTCCTTTTGATACTTTCTTATCCAGTCGGCAAGCCTTTCCATATCGTTTTCTGCTCCGTTTACATAAAGCGAACCTTTGTTTTTTCCGTTTATCCCCGGATTGCAAAAATCATTTTGCGGGTCGATTATTAGTAATGCGTACTTTTTCATATTTTTCTTTTTTTTATTGTTAAATTGTTATATTGTTTCATTGTTTCATTGTTTCATTGTTTCATTGTTTCATTGTTTCATTGTAACACTGTTTTATTGCTAAATTCATAATTCATCATTCATAATTCATCATTCATAATTCATCATTCGACATTCGTAATTCGACATTCATAGTTCTTTGATTCATAATTCAAAATTAAATCCTTTTTTCATCAGTTCATCGTATTTGTTTTTGTCGAATTTGTAGAGTTTAGCAGCTTTGTGGGCAACGTTAGTTTCTTTCTCGTCCAAGTCTTTAAGTAGTTCCATTTGAAGGATTTTTTTTCTGAAATTTCGTTTGTCAATTGGTATTTCAAGTATAACTTCGTATAAATCCTGAAGTTGAGAGAGTTTAAATTTTTCAGGCAAAAGTTCAAAACCAATAGGTTGATAGCGAATTTTTCCTTTTAATCTTTGAATTGCAGTACTAACAATTTTTTCGTGATCAAAAGCAAGTTTAGGTAATTTATCAATTTCGAACCATTCGGCAGAAGTTTCATCGTCTCCGGCTTGTGCGTGATAATTTTCTTGTTTGACCAGAGCAAAATATGCGATAGATATTATTCTTTCACGTGGGTCGCGTTTAATGTCAGTAAAAGTGTAGAGTTGCTCCATAAAAACACCTATGAGATTTGTTTCTTTTTTCAAAATTCTGTTTGCTCCTTCGTCGGCTGTTTCTTTCATTTGAATAAATCCTCCGGGTAAAGCCCATTTCCCTTTGAAAGGTTCAATCCCTCTTTTTATTAGAAGAACTTTTAGACTTGCTTCGGCAAATCCGAAGATGACAGCATCAATTGTTACTGCAGGTCTTTCGTATTTATAATAAAATTCTTTTTTCATGTGTAAATAATTTTGTAAGTCGTTGATTTGTAATTATTTTCATTC
>DYKL01000395.1 GCA_020722645.1 Acetofilamentum sp.
GTTTGGATGAGGTAAGTCTTTCCGATGGTGAATTATACACTGTTCTAACAAATACCCTCGTTCCCGCCAGTCTTTCGACTGGTGGCAAAAAAATAACAAAGCCCCCCAGTTCACGCCAGTCTTTCGACTGGTGGCAAAAAAATAACAAAGACTTTTGTCTCAAAAACCCGGTTCGATTAAGACTCTGTCTTAAAAGCCTCGTTCCCGCCAGTCTTTCGACTGGTGGCAAAAAAATAACAAAGCCCCCCAGTTCACGCCAGTCTTTCGACTGGTGGCAAAAAAATAACAAAGCCCCCCAGTTCACGCCAGTCTTTCGACTGGTGGCAAAAAAATAACAAAACCCCCCAGTTCACGCCAGTCTTTCGTCTGGTGGCAAAAAAAGAACAAAGACTTTTGTCTTGAAAACGCCGCCAGTCTTTCGTCTTGTGGCAAGAAAATATAAAAGACTTTTGTCTTGAAAACCCCGCCAGTCTTTCGTCTGGTGGCAAAAAAAGAACAAAGACTTTTGTCTTGAAAACCCCGCCAGTCTTTCGTCTGGTGGCAAAAAAAGAACAAAGACTTTTGTCTTGAAAAACTTCAATAGTGTAATTTATATTTTTTATCTTTGTTCAAAAAAAGTTCTTTGAAAAATTAATACCCCGGTTCGATTAAGACACTGTCTTAAATGCCCTATTAAACCGAAGCTTCTATCTTGTAAAACAGTTTACGATTTAATAATAATTTTGCACAAAAAATAAAAAAAACCTATATTAGACGCCAAAATTTTAACACAAAAAACAGTAAAGAATGAAAAAAATCGGACTATTTTTATTATTGTTAATTTCAAGTTTTTCTTTCCTGAAAGCTGATGAGGGAATGTGGATACCGCTTTTTATCGAAAAATACAATATCGAGCAAATGCAACAAAAAGGTTTTAAACTTACAGCAAAAGATATTTACGATGTAAATCAGGCTTCTATTAAAGATGCTGTGATGATTTTCGGAGGTGGCTGTACTGCCGAACTTATTTCCGACAAAGGTTTAATACTTACAAACCATCATTGCGGATATAGCAGAATTCAAGCCCACAGCTCGATTGAAAACGATTATCTGACTGACGGATTCTGGGCTGGTTCAATGGAAGAAGAACTGTCAAACCCGGGACTTACAGTTACTTTTCTGGTCTATATGGAAGATGTTACAGAAAGAGTTATGAGTGTTTTTAACGAAAATATGTCAATGACAATCAGACAAATAAAAATTGACAGTGTTTGTACGGTTATTGAAAGCGAAATTGAAAAAAAACACAATGATAAATACGAAGCATTAGTCGAAAGTTTTTTTTACGGAAACCAATATATAGTTATGGTTACTGAGGTTTTCAGAGATATACGTTTAGTTGGTGCCCCACCCTCCTCTATCGGAAAATTCGGCGGTGATACAGACAACTGGGTTTGGCCACGTCATACAGGAGATTTTTCTTTATTCCGCATTTATGCCGACAAAAACAACCAACCGGCTGATTATTCTCCCGACAATGTTCCATATAAACCGAAAAAGTATTTTACAATTGATATTTCAGGCATCAAAGAAGGCGATTTCACAATGATTTTCGGATATCCCGGATACACACAGCAATACATTCCAAGCTTTACGATTGATAATATTATCAATATGGAAAATCCAGATAAAATTGCCATAAGAGACATTAGACTACAGATTATAAACAAAGCGATGCAAGCCGACCGTAAAACAAGAATTATGTACGCCGCCAAACAATCTTCAATTGCAAATGGTTGGAAAAAATGGATTGGTCAGAATATTGGTCTAAAACGCATCAACATAATTAAACAAAAACAAGAATATGAATTAAAATTTCAACAATGGGCTGATGCTTCTGATGACAGAAATATATACAAAAATCTGTTGTCGGATTACGAAAAATTAGAACAAGAAATTAAAACTTACCAAAAAGCCCAGTATTATTTCATTGAGTGCATTTATTACACCGATGTATGGGACATTTATTATCCAATCTACAAAAAAATTGACGAAATAGACAAAACTACCGACATTGATAAAATTGACAGTCTGAAACAAAATGCACTAACTGCTGCCGAAAACCTTTTAAAAGATTTTGACGCTGTAATTGACAAAGAAATTTTTAATGAAATGATGAAATTATACTTTAATAATCTTGATAAAGAATTTTATCCGGCATTTTATTCAAAAATTCAAACTGATTTTAACGGAAGCATTGAAGAATATGTTGATTTTTTATACGAAAATTCAATTCTTGTCGATAAAACCAAATTAAAAGACTTTATTAACGGGTTTTACAACGGAAACACCAAATACAAAAAGAAAAATAAAGATAAAGCACTTTATACAATGAATGATTTTTCGAATGATCCTTATGTTGTATTATTTAATGACTTCAGGTCGGTTTATACATATCAAATCCTGCCCCATTTCGGTAAAATGGTTGATATACGTGATAGTTTAGACCATTTGTATATGCAAGGGCAAATGAAAATGGAGCCGGACAAGATTTTTTATCCAGATGCAAATTTCACGCTCAGAATTGCTTATGGCTCGGTCAAAGGATTCAGACCCAAAGACGGACTGATTTACGACTATTACACTACTCTGGACGGTGTTATAGAAAAAGACAATCCTGAAATTTACGATTACAATGTTCCTGAAAAGCTGAAAAAACTGTATTATGCCAAAGACTTTGGTAATTATGCCAATGAAGAGGGTAAAATGCCGGTTTGTTTCATTGCTGATAATCATACTTCAGGCGGGAACTCAGGTAGCCCTGTTATAAACGCAAAAGGACAATTAATCGGTATAAATTTCGACCGTTGCTGGGAAAGCACAATGAGTGATATTGAATTTGACCCGAATTATTGCCGAAATATTACTTTAGATATCAGATATGTTCTTTTTATTATTGATAAATTTGCCGGTGCTGGTTATTTATTAGACGAAATGACAATTGTAAAAGAATAATTTTTTTT
>DYKL01000396.1 GCA_020722645.1 Acetofilamentum sp.
AAAGATGTAGAGATTTATGTAATTTGTGTGTAATTAAATTTTAGACTTTATATAATATAATCAACTAAAAATGAATTTATTAAATATCTATCATACAACAGTTTAAATAATTTCATAAATTTTAAACAATTGAATAACAATTATATATACGAAGTGCGAAACTTCAGTTATTTTTTTCAAAGTGTTTATCAGACCACTATTGACAATCAGGTGAAAACACCTGATTGAGGCAAAGATAAAAAAAACGGAATTTATTTTTGTAAACGAGTATTTTTTTATCTTGAATAACGCAGTTGTTGACGTTTTCTTGCAGACACTAAATAACAACAAACTACGATAAATCATGAGTTATGAAGTTTGTCGCTTGATATTGTCCTTACGAATTGTTTTTTATTAGAGTTTTAATCGCATAATTCTTGCGGAAGCAATTCGTTTGGATAGTCCTGAAAAGCAACAGGTTTTGTAAAACGCTTTATTGCGGCTGTCCCTACTGATGTATAACGACTGTCGGTTGTTGCAGGGAAAGGTCCTCCGTGATGCATAGCATGACAAACTTCAACACCGGTTGGAAAACCGTTAAAAATCAAACGTCCTGCTTTATCTTCCAAAATTTTGCTGATTTTTTTAATTTGTTCAATATCATCATCTAAGCCGTGAAAACTCATTGTCAGGTGTCCTTTTAACGATTCGGCAATAATTTGTAAATCTTCGTCTTCTTCGCAAGTAACAATCAAACTCGAAGGTCCGAAAACTTCTTCTTCTAATCGTTTTTGTTTTACAAATTTTTTTGCACTAATTGTCAATAAAGTGCTACAGGCTGAACATTCATTTTCGGGTGTTTCACCTTTGCCGATTATTTTAATTTCAGGAATTTCGATAAGTTGATTCAGTTTGATGTCAAAATTTTGTTTCACTTCTTTTGTTAGCATAACACCAGCATTTGCTTTTTTTACTATTTGAGACAGAATTTCGATAAATTCCTGCTGAAATTCCGATTTTTCAACAATAACTAAGCCCGGATTTGTGCAGAACTGCCCAACACCAAGAGTTACAGAGGCAATCAAACCGTTTGCAATTTCATTTCTGCGTTCTTTTAGTGCATTTTTAAAAATAAAAACAGGATTTGTACTGCCCATTTCGGCAAAAACAGGAATAGGTTCAGGTCGTTGCATTGCAAGGTCAAAAAGAGCCTTTCCACCCTTAAAAGAACCAGTAAAACCAACTGCTTTTATAAATTGGTGCTTTACAATTGATTGTCCGACAAAATTGGACTTTCCCTGAAGCATTGAAAAAACACCTTCGGGCATATTTGTCTCTTTTGCAGCTTTAATTATTTGATTTGCAACAATTTCGGAAGTACCCGGATGTGCGTAATGTGCTTTATAAACTACCGGACAACCCGCGGCAAGTGCCGAAGCAGTATCTCCGCCGGCAACCGAAAAAGCAAGCGGAAAATTGCATGCTCCGAAAACTCCTACAACACCGGTTGGTATAAGATATCGTCTTATATCGGGTTTTGGTGCAGGTTTCCGTTCAGGATTTCCTTTATCAATCCTTACTTCACGCCATGTATTTTCTTCGACTAACTTTGTAAACATTTTGAGCTGATTTATTGTTCTTGTCAGTTCACCGTCTAATCTAGGCTTACCTAAAGCAGTTTCTATGTTGCAATATTCAACTATTTCTGTTCTTTGTGATTCAAGATTTTCGGCAATTTTATTTAAAAATAAAGATTTCTGCTTATTTGTAACATTTCTGTAAATTAAAAAAGCTTTATGAGCAAGTTCAATCGCTTGATTTATTTCCGATTCGTCAGCATCGGCAAATTGTGGTTCTAAAATTTGGTTAGTGAAAGGATTAACTGCCTGAAATTTATTTGTACCATTTTTAGATTGTCTAAAACCTATAAAATTACTGCCTGTTATGTTCATTTTATCAAAATATTTGATTTTTACAAAGATAAAATTCTATAAATTAAAATCAAAACAAAAAAATTTAATAACAATAACTTTTGATTATTTTTTAATTATAGTAATTTGAACTTCCGAGAAGTTTTGATTGGAAAATAAATATGGCAAAAAAACAACCGGAAAAATCAAAATTCTCTTTAAGCAAAACTCCTAATAAAATCAGCTATTTTATACGGACTTTCGTGGAGTATGATTTTTGAGTTAAATCTAAATTTTCTTGCATGGTTTGCTTTTGTTCCATTGTTTATAACTTTGGAAAATAAAAATACATTCCGAAGTTTTTATTTTCAATGTTTTTTGTTCTCAATTGTCGCATATTTTATAATTTGTCATGGATTTACAATTACTCCAAGACGACAAATTTTGACACTAATTGGTTCTGCAAGCGAACTTTTTATGTCATCAATTCCATTTGCAATTTTATATCCTTTTAAAAAGAAATTCGGATTTAAAAAATCGTTGATTTTATTTCCGTTTATAATTGTTTTATGGGAATATCTATATCAATGGTTTCAACATACTTACGGTTATTTAATGATTTCACATTCGCAAAGCGAAAATTTATGGCTTATTCAGTTTATTGATACTTTTGGAGTGCTTTCAATCGGTTTTTGGGTAATGTTATTCAATATTTTACTTTTTTTTGCTTACAAAAAATATCAAGAAAGTAAAAATGTTACAAAATTTGTTCGAAAAGTTGTAATTATCTCTGCAGTAATGTTAATACCGCCTTCATTTTATGCAATAATAAAGTTTTCTCGATTAGAAAAAAATAAATCCGAAAAATTAAATATCCTTAAATCCGTAAGTCTATACTTATATATCTGAAATTCAGCCAGGTGAAAACACCTGACTGGTGCAAACTACATGTTGCAGGTGTTTTCACCTGCAACCACTTACGAAAAGACTTGCGGATTTAAGGTATTACTTTAGTTAATTCAAATTTCAGTGTAACAAAAACAACTTACAACGATATAATTGACAATGTAAACAGATTGACTTATATAACTGATTCAATTAATTA
>DYKL01000022.1:0-9181 GCA_020722645.1 Acetofilamentum sp.
ACCAAACATTAAAATTTGTTACCAACATTCTTTAATAAAAGAGCCATTTTTTTTACCATTTTTCGACTTCTTTTTCTAAAACTTCAATTGAAGTAATTTCGTTATTCTTAATATTCGCTTCTGATTTAACAGCATTTTCTATAAGTTGCTCTTTTGAAATCAAATGTTCTTCGATAAAAATTTTTTTTGGTGGAAATAAAGCTAAAAAATTCTTAACTTCATTGTATATATTGTCTTCTATATGTAGTGTTAAAGTTTTCATATTATTTTTATTGCAAATATAAAGTTTTTTTTTGAATATTTTCCAACAAAAGTGAGATTGTGAACCGGTTTATTTTTTTAATCCAAAAAATTATGTATGGTGCGGACAGCTTACAAGACGAAAACCTCTTTAAATTTACTCCCTTTGGATCGTGAAATCGCTGCGCTAGTTCCCCTAAATGAGAGAGTTAAAAAGCCAAAAGGTGAGGGCACCTTTCAGGGCAGTAAAAAATCAAAGGGTGAGGACACCTTTCAGGGCGGCGAAGTGAAAAAATGACACAAAACGTCTGAAAAAAAATTGTCAGATACTTTTGATGTGTCTGACAATTTATTATAATTATAGTCTTTAAAAATCTAATCAACCATTGGATTCAAATAATTATTCTTGCTGTTTGAACGATTGAATTTATTAGACGTTTTGTTGTTATTATAAAAATTTATTTTCAATTGTTGTCTTTTAAAAGCAGGATAGCGTTCGTAATCGTTCACTACGTTATCGTCTTTATAGTCAAATCTTTGATTTTTGATATTCTTTATTTTTTCAGCAAGTTCTTCTTCATCAATTTCGCTGAATTCATCTTTTTCGAATAATGTTCCGCTTCCGTTATCATCATCGTCGTCATTGTTGTCGTCGTCGTCATCGTCATCTTTATCGTCATCTTCGATAATCTGCTCAATTTCATTTTCCGGAATCACTTTATTTTCATCATTCTTATTATTATCAACTGCAACTTCGGTTGTGTTTTCTGAATTTTCAATTTTATCTGATTTTTCTGAATTATCATTTTTGTAATCTTTTAACAAATCGTCAATATTCGGAATAATGTTATCATCAAATTGAGTAGCAACAACAGTAACGACAGCCTGATTTTCGGGCATATTTTCATCATAAGTAACGCCCCAAATCAAATTTGCTTTATATCCGGCTTCTGTCTGTAAATATTTATTAACAGCCCCTGTTTCTAATGCTAAAATCGGATTTTTTGTAGGAGAAACAATATTAACGAGCAGATTTTTTGCACCTTTAATATCATTATTGTTAAGTAAAGGAGAACTGATAGCGTTTTTAGCTGCCTCAATTGCTCTGTTTTCGCCTTCACCGACACCGGTTCCCATAACTGCAACGCCGGAATTTTGCATAACAGATTTAACATCAGCAAAATCAACGTTTACAGTACCGGGTACGGTAATAATTTCGGCAATTCCTTTTGCGGCAACAGTAACAATCTGGTCGGCTTTTTTGAATGCAGCCATTAAATCAAGGTCGCCGTAAATATCAAGGATTTTCTGATTGTTGATAATAATCATTGAATCAACGTGTTTTTTCATTTCGTTGATACCTTCGATAGCCTGAACAATTCTTTTTTCGCCTTCAAATAAAAAAGGAATCGTAACAATAGCAACGGTAAGAATTCCCAGATTTTTTGCAGCTTCTGCAATAATAGGAGCGGCACCTGTTCCGGTACCACCGCCCATTCCGGCAGTAATAAAAGCCATTTTGGTCTTTTTTTCGAGAATTGAAGTAATTTCCTGGATACTCTCCTTTGCAGCTTCTCGTCCGACTTCGGGATTATTTCCGGCACCAAGTCCGCTGGTAAGCTCACCTCCGATTTGAATTTTAATAGGAACCGGACTTTTTTTAAGCACCTGCTCGTCAGTGTTGCAAATAATAAACACAACATTTTCGATACCTTCCTGAAACATATTATTAACGGCATTACCGCCGCCGCCCCCTACACCGATAACTTTTATTATACTTTCGTCTTTGTCATCGTAGTTTTGAATATTGAAGGGCATTAAATCGTCGTTATTCATATATTATTGATTTAGTTGGGTTAAATGATATTACTTATGCGAATTAAGGGTTGAAGTTTAACTGTCAGGTGGAAAACACCTGCCAGAAGCAAGTTCTTAAAGTTAATTTATTGAAAATCAAATGCTAGTACTTTATAGACCCTTACAAGGCATGCTTTCAACTTTATGAACTTTATGAACTTTATGAACTTTATGAACTAACTCTTATTAAACTTCGTTACTTTTATCTTCGTCAATAAAAATCTTTTTCAAAAAATCCAGAATGTATTCTTTGCTTTTCTTTTTTTTCTTAGAATCATCTTCGGGTTTTAAATCATTATTTTCATCTGTTTGTTCTACTTCTTCATTTTTTTCTTCTTCTATAATTTTGTTTACGTTAATATTGTCATCTTCAATTTTTTTGTTTTTTATGACATTTTCCGAATTTTGATTTAATAGTTTAATTTTTTCGAGATAGTCATAACCTTTAATTAAAAGTCCGATAGAAGTAGCATATTTAGGATGATTAAAAATCTGATTATCATAAAATGAATATTTACGGGGATAAGCAATTTTAGTTTCAAGTCCGATTCTGTATTCCATTAGTTTACCGAGGTGTTTCAAAAGAGCACCGCCTCCGGTAATTGTAATTCCGGCAGCCAAATCGCTGAAAGACATTGAATTTTTAATTTCAAATTCAATAGTGTCGATTATTTCTATAACACGATGCTGAATAATTTCGGCAATAGTTTTGAATGAAATTTCACGAGGCTCTCTGCCGCCGATACCGGGAACAGTAGCACAAGAATTGGCATCAACAACGTCAGCAATAGCAGAACCGTATTTAATTTTCAGTTCTTCTGCCTGATTTGCAAGAATCTGACAACCGGTTTGAATGTCTCTTGTGATAACATTTCCACCAAAAGGAATAACAGCAGTATGTTTGATGATATTGTCCTTAATGATAATCATATCGCTTGTACCACCGCCAATATCAAGCAAAACAACGCCGGCTTCTTTTTCTTCGTCAATCAGAACAGCTTCGGCAGAGGCAACCGGCTCAAGTATTATTTTAATAATATTCAAACCGATTTTCTCAATAGCCTTACGAATCAATTTAATTGATTTTTCTTTACCAATTGAAATATGGAACCTCCCCGAAAGCTGTCTTCCCATTGCACCAACGGGATTTCTGACAGGCTGACCATCAACGCTGTATTCTTGTGGGAATACGTGAATGATAGTTTCTCCGGGATTAATTGCCATATTGTAAACCTCACTTGTCAGTTTATCGACTATTGCCTGAGTAATTTCACCGGAATCATCAATACTGACAGAATGACTGTTTTGTGTGCTGTAAATGTGCTGCCCTGCGATGCCCACAAAAACTTCTTTAAAATCAATTTTTGATTGTAATTTTGCCTGTTCAACAGCTTTATTGATAACCTCAGAAGCTTCGTTCATATTGCTTACCAAACCACGTTCGACGCCCTGCGAAACCGCCTCACCATAGCCGAGAATATGCAAATTTCCACTGGGGTCTTTCTGACCCACGAGAGAAACAATCTTAGTTGTGCCAATGTCTATTATTGCTACTGTTTTATCTTGCATAATTTGAAAATTTATGTGATTATATATTTTTAACTCCAATAATTTGATTAGTATATTTTAAATTAATTTCTTTGTATTTATTCCACCCCAGTTTTGGAGCGGCTTCAAGATAAAAAGCTTTCAAATTTCTGATTTTTTTTTCGGCTTCGTCCATATTTCCAAAAACAATTGTAAAATCGCCAACTTTGGGAATTAGAACAAATTCTTTTTTGTCGTTCACATAAACCTGATCAATCAAAGCCTGAATAAAAGAATCTTTAGAAATAAGCAAAGCCAAATCGAACATAATTCTGTAATTTGTCGAATCAAAAATTTCCTCACTTATATTTTTGAGCTTACCGGTAAAAAGAGAATCAACCAATGGTATGTTTCCGTTAAAAACCGGCACATACGAAGCATAATTATCAGACGGAGGCAGAACAAATCCCTCTTCATCTATATAAAAATTATCGGAAGATGAAGTATAAATCCTCATAACCGGCTTTCTCTGAGTTACTTTTATTTCAATTATATTTTTATTAGAACGAAAAACCTCAACATTTTTTATGTAATAATTTTTAGATAATTCTTCTTCTATCAAAGCCAAATCAATATTTTTGAATTTATTGCCAAGAATTTCCACACCGGCTTCAATGTACAAATAATTGTTAATAGTGCTTTGAGTTACATAATTTGCTTCATTTGAATCAAGAATTGTTACAATAATATTTGAGCAAGTAGTATTTTTGTAATCAGATTGCAGCTTAAAAAATATAAAAATCATCGCAATTAAGCCAAGCAAATAAAATATTCTTCTGTATTTTCTTAATTTTTTAAAAAACTTACTCATTTATTTGTTATATTTTTTTATAATAATATTTTTTAACGGTTCCACGATGTTCAAAATATCACCGGCACCGATTGTCAGTAAAACTTCAAAATTATGACTTTCCATTATTTCCAAAACATTGCTCATTGAGCATAAAAACTTGTTTTTATTGGAAATTTTATCGAAAATCATTTTAGAACTAACGCCTTCAACCGGCAACTCACGAGCCGGATAAATATCAAGTAAAAAAATTTCGTCAAATTTACCAAGCGATTCAGCAAAACCATCTGCAAAATCTCTTGTTCTTGAAAAAAGATGCGGCTGAAATACAGCAGTTAATTTTTTATCAGGACAAATTTGACGCACAGCTTCCCTGAAATTGTCAATTTCTGTCGGGTGATGTGCATAATCATTGATATACAGAAACTTATCGTTTTGAACAATTATGTCGAATCTTCTTTGAACACCGTCAAAAGTTGCCAATGCTTTTTTTATATTTTCCCTTTGAGTGCCTGTAAGGAAACTTACTGCAAAAGCGACTGTCGAATTTTCAACATTGACTTTACCGGGCAATTTAATAGAAACATCTTTGCAAACACCATCTGGATATACAATATCAAAAAGTTGCCGTTGATTTTCGACTCTGATATTTGTTGCGTAAAAGTCAGACAAATCATCTGCAACATAAGAATAATGCTTAATATTTTCAGGAAATTTTACATTAACGTTCTTATGAGTTATCAGAATTTGTTTGGTTTTAGAAGCAAAAATATCAAAAGCCTCTTTGAACGTGTTTTTGTCGCCGTAAATATCTAAATGGTCTGCATCAGTTGATGAAATGACAGCTATTTCGGGATTTAATTTATGAAAAGAACGGTCAAATTCGTCAGCTTCAAGAACAAGCCATTTTTTGTCGTTGTCATCGCCGAAAATGAAATTAGAATTATAATTTTTTATAATACCGCCAACAAAACCGGCTTTTAAAGCGTTATTAACTTTCAAAATATGTGTAATCAAAGAACTGATAGAAGTTTTTCCGTGAGTGCCTGCAACTGCAATAGTTTTTGAATCAGAACTTAACAAGCCCAAAACTTCAGCACGTTTCAAAACCTTGTATTTATTGTCTATAAAATAATTCAGTTGTTTATTAGTTTTAGGAACTGCGGGAGTGTAAATTACGAGTGTACTGTCAATTTCGTTAATTATTTTTTCAGGTATTATACTAATAGCATCATCATAGTTGACCAAAACACCAATTTTAGACAAATCATCAGTTAACACGGTTTTTGTTAAATCATAACCGGCAACAAAACAACCGCTTTTAACAAAGAACTTGGCAAGGGCGCTCATTCCGATTCCGCCAACACCAACAAAATAAATATTTTTACAGTTTAGTTGCAATTTGTTTAATTTTTATTTAATATTATCCTGAAAGCTACGTAAAGAGTTATAAATCTGTTCGTTTTTCCATTCAATATAATCAACATCAGGCGAACTCTCAGAAAATCTGAAATATAAATCGTTTATATCCATAAAAGTTTTAAGCAGGAAAAAAGTTCTGTCAATAAAAAGCGAATTTGTAGCGTAAACTTCTTGTTTCAAATTCAGTTTATAAATGCTTATTAATGTTTCTTTTCCTTTGTAAGGTTGTTGGACAAATTGTTCAAGTTTTTCCTCGTCAAAAACATTTTCGGGTATTTCGTCAATCTTCTGGGCATAGATAAAATATGATTTATTAAGACGCTGTTTCCATTCCAAAACATCATTTCTGTATATTTTCAACATCAAATTTGTAATTTCATATATAGCAATGTCTTTATTATACTGGTTAGCAGAAATGTATTCTTTAATCAGAGAAACGGTATCCTGAGGGACAAAATCGCAGGAATCAAGAACATTAAGCAAACTAAACATTTGGTTTTGAACCGAATTTGTTGAAATTTCCTCCTCTTTCTGAAGATTGTGAAGCAAAGCAATGAATTCAGAAAAAACTTTGATTTTAAAATCAACATCGTCCACAATCTGAGTTTTTTCAATATTCAAAACAGAGTCAGGATTTTCAGCAGTCATAAGATTAGCAAATTCAAGCTGATAATCATTTTCATAATTAATTTGCTGACTTGCCACATAATAATAATTTATAATATTTTTCACTAAAATTTCTCCGGATTCGTAAGAAATTCTTTTAGAATTATCATCAACAACTTCGCAGGAAGATAAAAAGAAAGCATATATTACCAAAAATGCTATTACTTTGTAGAATAAATTAGTTTTCATATTAAATATTTTATTGATTTTTAATAATTTGCAAACTTAAAAAATATTTTCATAATACAAGCAAACTTTACATTATATTTTTAAATAATATATCAACAATTTCATCAGTAGCCTGAGGTTTCGCATATTTAGCGATATTTCCGGATAATTCAGAAATTTTGTTTTCATCAGCAATAGTTTTCAGAGCAGTCTCAATTAACAAATCAACAGCTTTGGTATCTTCAATTTTTAAAGCGGCGTTAATTTTTACCAAAGCCTGAGCATTTTTATCCTGATGATTTTCAGCAACATTAGGAGAAGGTACAAATATAACAGCTTTTTCCAATAAAGCAAGCTCAGAAATAGAAATTGCACCGGCCCTTGAAACTACTAAATCTGCTGCTTTATAAGCTAAATCCATACGGTTTATAAATTCAGTTATTACAACATTTTCCTTATTATTCTGTTTGTCAAAAAATTCGCTGACTTCTTTAAAATAAGCCTTACCGGTTTGAACTAAAAACTGAACACCGGAATGAGCAATTTTATCGTAATTTTTCATAAAAGCCACATTAAGAGTTCTTGCACCAAGGCTGCCACCGGTCATAAGAACGACTTTTTTGTGCGGATTAAGTTTAAAAAATTCGCACGCTACTTGTTTGTTTGCATCGGTCTTTTTAAGGTTTCTGACCGGATTTCCGGTAAAATGAATTTTCTCCTTCGGGAAAAACTTATCTAAATCATCGTAAGCAACGCAGATAGCAGATGCATTTTTTGCAAACATTTTATTTGTAATACCTGGATATGAGTTTTGTTCCTGAATAAGATAAGGAATTCTGAATTTATTGGCTGCTTTTAAAATAGGGGCGCTTGCATATCCGCCAACTCCAACAATTGCATCAGGTTTATTTTCTATGACAATTTTACGAGCCATAGAAATACTTTTACGGTATAGATAAAGCGTTTTGATAAGTTTTAAGCTCAACTTTCTTTGTAATCCAACAACCGGTAAACCAATAATTCTGTAACCTGCCTGAGGAACTTTATCCATTTCCATACGTTTATCAGCACCAACAAATAAAATTTCAGTATTCGGCTGTTTTTCTTTAATCTTATCAGCAATTGCAATAGCAGGGAAAACGTGTCCACCTGTACCGCCACCACATATTATTATTTTCAAATCTTTCATTTTTTTCATTTTTTAATCAACAATAAACGGATAATCTTTTATTTCTAAAGCTTCTTCTTCAACAATTTCTTCCTGTTCAATTTGAATTTCAGTGTTTTCATCAGTTTTTGCAACTACCGGTTTAATTGAAGTACGTGAATTGTTCTGGCTGATGTTCAGAATAATTCCAATCTGAGCTGCAGTCATAATCATAGCTGTACCGCCGTGGCTAACAAGCGGAAGCGGCTGACCTGTAACAGGAATAATTCCGATATTTACAATAATATGCAAAAAAGCCTGAAAAATTATGTTAAACGTTATACCTAAAGTCAGAAACAGCGGAAAAGACCATTTTTGTTGCCGGATTATCAGACCAATCCTGTATAGAAAGAACAAATAAAGAGAAATAACTAAAACAACACCGAAAATTCCGTATTCTTCGGCAATAATTGCAAAAACAAAATCGGAAAAAGAACTTTCAAGAACGTGTTTCTGTTCGCTTTTACCGGGTTTGATAACAATACCGCCATTAGAAATCGCAATTTTAGCCTGCAATTTCTGATAACTGTTATCGAATCTATTGAGCCAAGTCTCTCCACGTGAAGTTTTTGTAATCATTGCAAATATAAAAAGAGCTAAACCGATAACAGCGAAAACAGCAAAGACTCTGTAAAATTTTTTTCTGTCCAGAGGACTAACAAATAAAAGAGCAAACAAAGTCAAGGACATTAAAAATGCTGTCGAAAAACCTTCTTTTGCAGTTAAAATAATAATTGGGACAGTAACAATCAACAGATGTTTGATTATTTTATCGTGATTTTCTTTATTAAAATTAAATTCAGAAATTATCTTTGAAATATAAATTACCAAAGCAAGTTTTACAAAATCAGAAGTCTGAAACTCAATACCTAAAAAAGGAATCGTAAGCCATCTTTTAGCATCACTACGTTCGACTCCAAAAAAAACAGTAATTAAAGTCAAAAAAGCCGCCAAACCTAATATATAGACAGCTGTCTTAGAATAAATCTGATAAGGTGTCTGGCTTAAAATAACCATAAGAGTAAAAGCGATACCTGAAAAAAACAACTGTTTAATGAGTATGATAAAAGAAAAATTACGTGCAGAAGAGTTTAATACCATTTTGGTAAAAGTACTTCCGACAATCAATGCAGACAACAACATCAAAACAGCAACTATAATAATAATTGTTCTGTCGCCTTTTAATATTTTATTTAAGTTGTTTTTTATCATTTAGTTAAGTTTATCAAGTTCAAAGTGCATTG
>DYKL01000022.1:9281-19675 GCA_020722645.1 Acetofilamentum sp.
TGCATAGTTTATCAAGTTCAAAGTGCATTGTGCATTGTGCATAGTTTATCAAGTTCAAAGTGCATTGTGCATTGTGCATAGTTTATCAAGTTATAGAGTTTATCAAGAATTTGACAATACAACAATTTAGCAATGAAACAATGTAACAATACAACAATTTAGCAATGAAACAATGTAACAATACAACAATTTAGCAATGAAACAATGTAACAATACAACAATATAACAATATTTAAAGTTTTCTAACAGCTTCTTTGAACTTTTTACCTCTGTCAATGTAGTTCTCAAACAAGTCAAAGCTTGCACAAGCAGGTGATAATAATACAGTTTCACCTTCGTTTGCAATTTTGTATGATTCCATAACAGCTTTATCGAGACTATCGCAATCAACAACCGGAACAAAAGGAGAAAAATAATCTACAATTTTTTTATTATTTTTACCCATTGCAACAATAGCTTTAACCTTATCTTTTACCAAATCTCTTAAAGACGAATAGTCATTTCCTTTGTCAACACCACCCATAATAAGTATAACAGGCTGGTCCATAGCTTCGAGAGCGTACCATACGGAATTTACATTAGTCGCTTTTGAATCGTTTATAAATCTAATGCCTCTGATAGTCTGAAAAATTTCCAATCTATGTTCAACACTTTTAAAATTCGATAGCGTACGTCTTATAATCGGGTCTTTTATATTATAAACCATAGCAGCAAGCGATGCAGCCATTGAATTATAAATATTATGTTTTCCCATCATACCTATATCTTTTGCCATCATCTCAAAATAAGTTTCTTTTACATTGAACTTTATTTCGTCATTTTCAAGATTAGCACCTTCTTCCAGTTCAACTTTAATAGAAAACGGATATTTTTTAGCCTTCATATTTTTATCAATGTTTCCGGTAACTGATTCATCATCAGCATTATAAATTAAATAATTTTCTTTAGTTTGATTTTGCGTAATTCTAAATTTTGAAGCAATATATTTTGAAAAATCATTGTCATATCTGTCCATGTGGTCAGGTGTAATGTTAAGAATAACAGCGGTATCAGCTTTAAATTCGTACATATCGTCAAGCTGAAAGCTACTAAGTTCCAAAATGTAATAATCGTAATCTTTTGTTGCAACCTGTTTTGCGAAACTTTCGCCGACATTACCTGCCAGACCGACGTTCAAACCTGCATTTTTGAACATTTCATAAGTCAGCAAAGTAGTAGTAGTTTTTCCATTACTTCCGGTAATACAAATCATTTTTGCGTTTGTATATCTTGCTGCAAATTCAATTTCGGAAATAACAGGAATATTCTTGCTGACAGCTTTCTGAACAATATCAACATTATTGGGAATTCCCGGACTTTTGACAATGATATCAGCATTCAAAATAATCTCTTCCGAGTGTTTGTTTTCCTCAAATTTAATGTTATTAATAATCAGTTCATCTCTGTAAAAATCTTTTATTTTTGAATTATCAGAAACAAACACATCATATTCTTGCTTTTTTGCTAATACAGCCGCACCAATTCCACTTTCAGCGGCACCTAAAACTACAATTTTTTTCTTTTGGTTATTCATCTAACTACCTGACTTTTAATGTTATAACTGAAATAGCGGCTAGTAAAATCGCAACAATAATAAATCTTGTAACAATTTTAGCTTCCGGAATTCCTTTCTTTTGATAATGATGATGAAGCGGAGACATTAAAAATATTCGTCTTCCTACACCGTATTTCTTTTTAGTATATTTAAAATAAGTAACTTGCATCATAACCGATATATTCTCGACAAAGAAAATACCGCCAAAAATAGGCAATAACCATTCTTTTCTTACCAAAACGGCTAAAACCGCAACAATTCCCCCTAAAGTAAGACTTCCTGTATCACCCATAAAAATCTGAGCAGGATATGAATTGTACCATAAAAAACCAATTGTTGCTCCAACAAAAGCAGTTGCAAAAACACCAACCTCACCAATATCAGGCAAATACATAATACTTAGATAATCTGCCAGAATAAAATTACCCGATACATAAGCGAAAACTGCAAGAACCCCTGCCGATGCCGAACTTGTGCCGGCTGCAAGTCCATCTAAACCGTCGGTTAGATTAACACCATTTGACACAAAGGTTATGATTAAAATAATGAACACTATATATATAAATGTGTTAATCCAGTTAAATTTTTCATTGATAGGTATTATTTTACCATAGTCAATCTGGTTGTCTTTGAAAAAAGGAATTGTAGTTTCCAATGTTTTGTGAGGATGTTGAACATACTCAACTTTATTGGTTTGCTCATCAACAATTTTTTCAGTATGACTGACAGTAATATCTTTGTTAAAAACCATAACAGAAGCAATAATAAGACCTATACCGATTTGAGCTACAATTTTGAATTTACCTTTTAATCCATCTTTATGTTTTCTGAAAACTTTGATGTAATCGTCCATAAAACCTAAAATGCCCAGCCAAAGAGTAGTTACTAATAATAAAATGATATAGACGTTCATTATATCGGCAACCAAAATAATAGGAACAATAATTGACAAAATGATAATAATTCCACCCATTGTCGGAGTTCCGACTTTTGACATCTGACCTTCGAGACCTAAATCTCTGATAGATTCACCGATTTGTTTTTTTCTTATATAATTTATAATTTTTCGACCAAAAACAAAAGAAATAACCATAGCCAAAATAAAAGAAGTTCCTGCTCTGAAAGACAAATAGTTAAATAAACCGGCACCCGGAAAATCAAGCTGATTTAAGTATTTGAATAAATAATATAACACAATAGTTTAGTTTATAAAGTTTGTAGAGACGTTGCATGCAACGTCTGTAAAGTTTGTAGAGATGTTGCATGCAACGTCTGTACAGTTCATTAAACAATGAAACAATAGAACAATGAAACAATTAATTATTTTTCAAAAATTTCTCTATCTGTTCTTTATCGTCAAAATGATTTTTAACTCCATTAATTTCCTGATAATTTTCGTGTCCTTTACCTGCAATCAGAATAATATCATTCATTTTGGCGAATTTAACTGCTGTTTTAATTGCTTCGGCTCTGTCTTCTATTTTCAGATATTCAGCATTTTTATCAAGTCCTTGTTCCATATCTATTAAAATATCAGCAGGATTTTCAAAACGCGGGTTATCAGATGTCAAAATCAGTAAATCAGAATAAAATGAAGCAATAGCAGCCATTTTCGGACGTTTTGTTTTGTCTCTATTGCCACCTGCACCAACGACTGCAATAATTCTCTGACCTTCGAGTTTTATATCTTTCAATTCTTTGAGAATATTTTCAAGAGCGTCGGGTGTGTGAGCATAATCAACAATTGCGAAAATTCCTTTTCCTTTAACAACATCAAATCTTCCCTTGACCGGTTTAAGAGTTGAAATAGCATTTAAAATGTCAGTCTTTCGGTTTTTCAGCAACAAATCAGCCACAGCATATACAGCCAGAATATTGTAAACATTATAAGTTCCTACGAACTGAAGCCAAACTTCTTGATTATCAATTGCAACAAGCGTAGAATCAAAATGACGTTCTATAATTTTTGCTTTATAGTCTGCAATAGTTTTAAGTGAATATGTATAATTGTTTTTTGAATTTTGAATCATAACTCTGCCGTTTTTATCATCAATATTTGTCAAAGCAAATGCTTGCTGTTTAAGGTTATCAAAAAATGATTTTTTTGCAATCAAATAATTTTTGAAATTCTGATGATAATCAAGATGATCATGAGTAAGATTAGAAAAAACGGCACCGTCAAAATCAATGGCGTAAACCCTTTTTTGGTCTAATGCGTGCGAACTGACTTCCATAAAGCAATACTCACAGCCGGCATTTACCATTCTGTCTAACAAACTGTTTAACTGAACGTTATCAGGGGTTGTATGAGTTGCAGAAATTCTTTGGTCAATAATTATATTTTCGATAGTAGAAATCAAGCCGCATTTATAACCCAGAGCCGAAAAAAGGTTGTATAAAGAAGTAGCGGTAGTTGTTTTGCCGTTAGTTCCTGTTATACCAACCATAGTTAGCTTTTCGGAAGGATTGTCGAAAAAATTTGCAGCAGCTATTGCCAAAGCTTCTTTTGTATCATCAACTTTTATTGCAATTACATTTTGCGGAACTTCAATATCTTCAGAATGAATAACAGCAACAGCACCGTTTTTTATTGCATCATTTATATAAATATGTCCATTAACTTTAGTGCCAGCAACAGCAACAAAAAGAGAATTTGGGGTTACAAGCTTTGAATTTTCAGTAATTTGAGAAATTGATAATTCTTTTTCGTTTTGAACATCAAGAATTTTTACTTTATTTAATATTTTCTTTAAATCAATCATTCTTTTAATTCATTGATAATCTGATAGTTATCTCGTCAGCATTATTTATAATTTGTCCCGGAGCAATAGATTGAGAAACAACGTGACCGTATCCCTGAATTTTAATTTTAAGTTTGTAGTATTCAAGCACATAAACAGCATCTCTTGCATTCATACCTCTGACATCAGGCATAATGTTTTTTTCTATATGAATAGGTCTCAAAACAATGTTTTCAGGTTCATTATGAGCCATTACCCAATTTGCACTAGTCTGATTATAAGGTAAATCGATAAAATCAAGAGCGGTTTTAAGAAATCCAGCGAAACTTTTAGCAGCAAAAGGCAATGAGTTTGTATTTGGTTTATTGTTTAACAAAAAATCGCCTTCGTGCAAATCGTAATCAAAAGCATATATCTTTTCAGCCATTTCTTTTACAACCGGACCGGCAGCCATACTGCCTGATTTATTAAAAGTAGGTTCGCTAATCCACACCAGACAAGTGTATTTTGGCTTATCAGCAGGAAAATAACCAACAAAAGTTGTGTTATGAATTGTCTTGTTATAACCTGATTCTTTTTTGTAAATTTGAGAAGTCCCGCTTTTGCCGGCAATTTTGACAATATCACTACTGACATATTCAGAAGCAGTACCGTTTTGAACAACACCTTCGAGTAAAATTTTACATTTATCAAGTGTAGAATTAGAACATATCAAAGGATTAAGAACAACAGTTTCCAAAGGTTTTTTGACAGGTAACCCATTTTGCTGAATTTCTTTAACAAACTTCGGTTTGACCATTTTACCACCATTTGCAATTGCATTATAAAAAGTAATAATGTGCATTGGAGTTACATTTATTTCATAGCCAATAGACATTTGTCTTAAAGAAATAGTTGAAAAGTTCTGAGCGTCAGGTTTTGAAAAATGCGGTTTAGGTTCATCTTCCAGCCCCAAATCCAATGTTTTGTCGAATCCGAATTCAACAAGTTTATTAACAAAATTCCAAGGATTGTTTTCAAACAAAGAATGAATTATCATTGAAGTACCTACATTTGAAGAAAGCTCAAAAACTTTTTTTAAAGGAATTCTGCCAAAACCTCCCGTTCCATCAGGACGATAATTGTAATCTGTTATTGCGAAATCGTTTGTAATTTGCCATTTGCCGTTTCTTGTGTCAATAATTTTGTCAAGGCTTAAATCCGGATCATTTTCAAAAGCGATAATGAAAGAAGCAAGTTTCATAACAGAGCCGGGTTCGTATAAGGCAGACACAGCATTGTTTTCAATTTCAGTATAAACCGAATCGCTTCTTCTTGAAAGGTTTACCATAGCTCTGATTTCGCCAGTTTCTACTTCCATAAGAATTGCTACACCAAATTTGGCTTTAAGTCTGATAAGTTGTTTTTTTAGAATATCATTCAAAATTTTCTGCAGATTAATGTCAATTGTTGTAACAATGTCATAACCGTTTTGTGGTTCTTTAACAACAGATAAAGTACGCCAGTAATTACCTGCCAGAGTCTGAGCAACATAAATACCATCAATGCCTGAAAGTTCAGCGTTCATAAGCCTTTCAATTCCGACATATTTTCCCTCATTATTTTCAAATCCGATTACTCTTCGAGCCAGACTGTCTTGAAATCTTGCTCTTTCGTCGAATCTGGTAACAATCAGTCCACCTTGGTACCATTTAAGGTTAAACAAAGGAAAAGTCTTAAGTTTTTTGTATTGATAGTAATCAGCATCATAGTGAATACCAACATAGTGAATTGTATCAAGAAGATAAGCTTTTTTAATTGCAGATGAATATTCTTCTTTTGTTTTATTTTTGAATAAAGTCTCTAATTTTTCGGCTAATGTATCAACAATTAAAAAATATTCCTGCTGCGTATAATTAGCTTTAACATAATCAGTTTTGGGGTCAATAGCAATATCATACGAATTGATGTTTGTAGAAAGTACACGACCGTTTACATCAAGAATATTGCCTCTGAGAGCCTTTAAAGTTCTATCTTTTACAGTATTATTCTTTTTTTCAAAATAACCTGATAAAATGAACATATATGTAAAGCTCACAATAAAAGCAATAATTCCAAGACCAATTATTCCCCAGTATATTAAAGTAAATCTTGAAACAATTTCTTCTTTTATATTCGTTTTGTTATTATTCATAAAAAATCAAATCACTTTTTTTTCTTATCCGTTTCATTATTTTTAATCTGAAGAATCAAAGGTGGTTTAGAAATTATTTCCAATCCCATATTTTTATCTTCAATTTCTTTCTGAACATTGTTCATTAAACTTAACTGCATAAGTTCAGAAGAAACATAGACATAATTTTCACGCAGTTCAGCTATTTCGCTGTTAATTTTCTGAATTTTTGCAACTTTAAAATCGCCAATAGCTTCTAAAATGACAAAACAGAAGAACAATAAAAAAATAAAAATCAAAAACTTAATGTTCTTCTTAAGAAATTCGTTTTGCAGAATTTCACCGCTTAATATTTTTTTTAATCTGTTCATTTAATAAAATTCAGACTTTTTGAGCAATTCTTAATTTTGCACTTCTTGCGCGATTATTATTTAAAATTTCATTTTCATCAGGCACTATCGCTTTATTATTAATAGGATTTAATTTTCTGATGACATTCCCGTATAAATCTGTATTACGGTCATTCTCAAAGTTTCCGGTTTTAAAAAAGGACTTAACTAATTTATCTTCTAGTGAATGATAACTGATAATTGCCACTCTGCCTTTGTTTTTTAATATTTGAGGCACATTCATCAAAAATTCTTTTAAATTTTCAATTTCCTGATTGACTTCAATTCTGAAAGCCTGAAAAATTTTCGCTAAAAATTTATGCTCGGCATTTTTTGGAATAAAATTTTTTACAAGCTCAACTAATTGAAAAGTTGAATTTATTGATTCCTTTTTTCTGTTTTGTACAATTGCATTAGCAATAAGATGAGCGTTTTGCAATTCACCGTAATTTTTAAGAACTTTTTTTAAATCATCAGCCTGATAATTATTTACAACATATTTTGCGTCAATATTTTGTTTAGTGTTCATTCTCATATCCAAAGGCGCATCAAATCTGAAAGAAAAGCCTCTTTCCGGTATATCAATGTGATGAGTAGAGATTCCTAAATCTGCAATAATTCCATCAACTTCATCAATTTTCAGATACTCCAAAAAATTTCTTATAAATCTGAAATTAGCGTGAAAAAGAACGAAACGTTTGTCATCAAAAGCATTATTAAGAGCATCAGAATCCTGATCAAAGGCAACTAATCTGCCTTTTTTGTCTAATCTTTTAAGAATTTCAGCCGAATGCCCACCCCCACCAAAAGTTGCATCAATATAAACACCGTCGGGTTTAACCTGCAAAGCGTCAATTGTTTGATTCAACAAAGCGGGAATATGATAATCAAAGTTGCTCATCAGTTGTATCTCCCAGAAGTTTTTGAGCCAAATCAGCAAAATTCTGTTCATTATGAGTAATACTCTCATAAACTTCTTTTGCCCAGATTTCAATTTTATTATCCAAACCAAGCAGATAAACTTCTTTTTGAATGTCAGCCAAATCCAATAATCTTTTAGGAATCAGCAATCTGCCGGTTGCGTCCATTGTAATTTCAGCTGTATCACGGTAAAATTCACGCAAAAAACCTGAATGTTCCTTGTTGTATGGATTTAATTTACTTCTGATAAAGCCAATTTGTTTTTGCCATTCGTCAAAAGTGTATAAAACCAAACATTTTTCGTAAATATCTTTTTTCAAAACAAATCTGTCTTGATTATTTTCGAGCTGTTTTTTCAAAACTGAGGGAAATAAAAAACGCCCTTTAGCCTCGATTTTACAAAGTATGTCGCCAATAAAAGTTGTCATTTTTTTGTCTATTTTGACATTGTAAAAATAAATATATTTTTTCCATTTTCAACCATTTTTCTCCATTTTTTTCCACATTTTTTTATTTTTTTTTGCAACATGCTGATTATCAATACTTTCAAAATAAAAATATTTTTTCTTTTTATAAGAAATAAAATATTATTTTCGTCGTAAATTTTTTTTATGAATAAAATTGAAAAATTTATTGATTTAGATAATATTCTGAAGTCAAGAAGTCCAAAAACATATAAATATATACCATCTTTTATAATTAAAAAGTTAAAAAAGATAATTCACGAAGACGGTATAAACGAATTTATGACCAATAACAAGGAGTATTCGGGACAAGACTATGTGAGGCAAATACTAAATTACTGGCAAGTAAAAGTAAAATATGCCGGTATAGAAAAAATACCTTCAAATCAAAAATATGTAATAGCCTCAAATCATCCGCTCGGAGGTTTAGATGGCATTGCAATACTTAATCTTGTGTATAGTTTTTTGGGAAATGCAAAGGCAATTGTAAATGATTTATTGCTCTATATCGAAAATTTGCGACCAGTATTTACAGGCGTGAATGTATTCGGTAAACTATCAAAAACACAAATTAAATTAATTGACGACTTATACCAAAGTGATAATCAAGTAGTTGTATTTCCAGCGGGTTTAGTTTCAAGAAAAGTTAAAGGAGTAATTAAAGATTTGGAATGGAAAAAAAGTTTTCTTACAAAAGCTATTGAATATAAAAGAGATATAATTCCTGTTTATACAGATGCACATAATTCAAAATTTTTTTATAATTTTGCACGTTTTCGCAAATTTTTCGGTATAAAATTTAATTTAGAATTGATTTATTTACCTGATGAAATGTTTAAATTTGTAGGCAAAGAAATATTTTTCAGATTTGGAGAACCAATTTCTATCGAAAAAATAAAACAGGAAAAAAACATAAATTACTGGGTAGATTACATTAGAAGCAAATCAGACGAATTAAAAGAGAAAAGATTCGAAAAAATATATAATTTTGAACCCACAAGTTCATAAAAATCAGATGATCTAACAATTTACGAATCAGCAAATTATTGATTATATGTTCACAATATTTTTTTTTGTTTTCAGCAATAATTCAATTAAAATTATCGCTACAAAACAAACCGAATTTTAAAAGTAAAAAAATACCGCACTAATTTTTATATTTTATGCAAGCAATAATAGAACCTGTTCAAAAAGAATTACTTATTGAAGAGCTAACGACAGACAAATTGCTCAGAAAAACCAATTACGGAAATAACGAAATATACGTAATTAATTATCATAACTCAAAAAATTTAATGATAGAAGTCGGCAGACTCAGAGAAATGACATTCAGAGAAGCCGGCGGAGGCACAGGAAAAGAAATGGATATAGACTATTATGACACCAGAGAAATCCCTTACGAACAGCTAATTGTATGGGATCCCGTAGAAAAAGAAATTTTAGGAGGATACAGGTTTTTACACCTTACTGAATTAATAAAAAACAATAACGAGCTTGATATAGCCACAACTGAACTTTTTAATGTATCAAACGAGTTTTTAAAAAACTATGCTCCATATACAATAGAGTTAGGCAGGTCATTTATACAGCCAAAATTTCAGGCTACAAAAAGTACATCAAAATCAAAGTACATTTTGGATAATCTTTGGGACGGACTAGGAGCTTTGACAAAAAAATACGACAATGTTCGTTATTTTTTCGGAAAAATAACAATGTACACACATTTTCACACAAAAGCAAGAGATTTAATACTTTACTTTTTCGACAAATATTTCAAAGATGAAAAATCTCTGGTTATTCCAAAAATAAGTGTAGATATTATCACTCCGATAAAAGAACTCGACGAAGTATTTACAAGCGGCGATTACAAAGAAGATTACAAAATTCTCTCTGCAAAAGTAAGAGAATTGGGAGAAAATATTCCTCCTTTGTTCAATGCTTATATGAAACTATCTCCGACAATGAAAGTTTTTGGAACAACAATAAACAGAGGCTTTGGCAATGTAGAAGAAACAGGTATTCTTATTACAATTGAAGATATTTACGAAAGCAAAAAAATCAGGCACTTACAAGGAATATAATACCTTAAATCCGTAAGTCTATACTTATATATCTGAAATTCAGTCAGGTGAG
>DYKL01000397.1 GCA_020722645.1 Acetofilamentum sp.
AAATTACACTTTTTAAGCAGTGATTTTCTCTGGAATGATAGGCATTACGAATTGAATGCAGAAAATCTCCAAAATATTCTTTATTTATTCCTTCTACTTCGTCAATTATTAATACACATTTTTCTTTTGTGCGTTTTTCAACTTCATAAAATATCTTTGAAATATTTGAAATTTTAAAGTCTGTTTTCCAATATTTATTCAATTCACCTACAAATCTTTCTAAAAATGTATCAATAGGTGAATTTTTATAATTCTCAAAATTAATATGAGCAACTTTATAACCTTGTTCAGTTAATTTTTCAGCCAATTGTCTAAAATAAGTGCTTTTACCAGTTTGTCTTGGTGCCCAAATTGTAAAATAACGTTCGTCTTTTACTAATTCAATACCTGTTTTAATTAAATCAGTTCTTTCTATTGTATAATGTTTTTCTGTAATATTCGGACCAGATGTATTAAATTTTTTCATTTTTTTGTGTTTACTTTTATCGCAAAGTTAAATATTTTTGTTGATATTATTAGTTTTGACAATTCCACAACCGGATTAGCGTAAGCCCCCAAAGAACCGTACGTGCGACTTTACTCATTACTTATCTTTCTTTTAATGGTAATCGTGAGATCGCTTCGCTAAGTTCACCGTCCCAAAAACTTTTGGGAGCTCAGGCATCTTTAAGGCTTTATGTGCCCATACCACCCGACTGTTAAACTTTTTATTTTAGTTACAAATATATATTAATTTCTGAAAAACAAATTTATTTTCTCGCATTTTTTCTAGTTTTCTTTTGTCGTAATATATATACAATCAACATTTTAAAAAAATGACAAAAAACTATTTCGAAAAATGTAAATTTGTTGTCATTAAAAACTGAAAACCCATACTATGGAATTGACATTGATGCGGCAAAGGATTCGTTCAACACAGAATAGACCCAAATAAAGCAATTTGCTTTATTTCGGTCTATTCTTGGGATATTAGCATATTTTTTTATCATTTATTTATCTCTACGTATGAAAATAAATTCACCGCCTTCATCACCTGCATTTTGAATTGTTCCAAATTGTGGTTCAGTTTGACTATTATTCATAACTGCTATTCTAAAACTTATAAATAATTGGTCTGCCGGTAAATATTTTTCAGTATTTTGTTCTAATCGTTTAACTAAATATTCTAAAAAAACACTTTTATCTGGCACTTCTTTTAAATTACCGCTTGTCATTGCTGTTCTGCTTGGTAATTTCATAAAGTGAATTTATTCCTTGTCCTACATCGTCAAATGCGTTTCGTGTTTTGAAAATGCTACCACTAAAACAAGCGTCTGCTATTAAAAGTGTATGTTTTGAATTTATACTACCCATATAATCACTAATTGTGCTATTCCTAAGCCATTGTGCAGTGCTATTTTTACGAGCATCAACTGGTAGCCAATAGCCTAAATTTTTTGTATCGTCCCACCAACCGTGTCCTGCATAAAATACCAATAAATTATCATTTGTAGTAATTTTATTGTTTAAATTATCTAAGGCATCAATCATTTGAACGTAAGTTGCATTTTTTAAGAATGTTACGTTTTGAGGTTCAAAAGTGTATTGAGTTGTAAGAACATTATATAATTTGGTGGCGTCGTTTATCGGTTCACTTAGAGATGATATAGCAGGGTCTTGATAATTATTGTTTCCTATTATTAAAGCATAATATTTGCCTGTATTTAGATTATTTGTATTATTAGTTTGATTATCCACAATTACCACATCTTGCGGATTTGATTGTCGTTCAATAATAAAAGTAGTAGAAGATGTATTTTGTTTTAAATCAGTTGCAGTAACTGTAAATGAATTATCTCCAAAAGCAAGTAAAACAGTTTTTGAAAAATTACCTTGCGCATCAACGTAAGCTTCTTGCTTATTGATTAAAATTTTAAAAATACCACTTGCATCAGTTGCTTTTCCTGTTATTGTAACTTGACTATTTATTTCTACCGGTTTAAAACCACGAGAAACATTAGGTGAAGAAATTGTTATTTGAGGAGGAGCATTATCTGTAATTGAATTTTGACCATAAAGTTCAAGAATTTCAGCTTCTGATAATGCACGATTATATATTCTAACATCATCAATTTTAGTTGCAGAACCGACTTTTGTTTTTAATGCGCCTACAATAGGGAATAAATTAGAACTTATAGACCAATATTTAAAAATAGTTGGCTTGTATTCTATACCATCAAGATAGTATTTATGTCCATTAATATTGCTAACTAAAACTATGTGATGCCAACCTATATTTATTGTATTTAATATATTTTTACTTACTCCAGAACGAGGATAGTTTGGGGCTTGTTCTCCAATTACACCGAATATTTCATTATCAATAGCTGAGCTTATATCTCCTAAACGTAAACTACGTCTGACGGAAGCTACATCTGTTTCAATTTTAATTAAATCTATGCCATTAACTGGATTGGTAGATGTAATTATTATATCTGTGTAAAACCAAATAGATATTGTTCCTTGATTGCTATTTGTTAGCAAAGGAGGAAAACTAATATATTGTGTTTCATTTGCAAAAGTAAATGCAGAATTTTGATTACTAAATCTATCTGTTGTTAAAGTTGCTCCGTAAACAGTTCCATTATTACCATTTCCACTTTCGTCGTTAGCATTTCCATTAAAAGGATAATAAGCAACTAATCCACGTTGCAAATCAACTGTTTGCGCATTTATTGAAAATCCGCACATTATCAGTATCAATAAAATTTGTATTCTATTTTTCATATCTTATTCGTTTTTGAAATTATGCTTAACGTTGAGGTGCAGAGGCCGTTACTTTTTTTATGGGGTGTTCTGCACCAATGTTTCTTTTACCCACAAAAGTTAAATTACTTGCAAATGCTTCATTTTAGCACCAAAGCCACAAAAAAAGTAATGGTCGTTCTGCACCATGTGTGTGTCCGAAATGTTTGAACAAAGTTCAAAAATTTGAACACCCGCCGCAA
>DYKL01000398.1 GCA_020722645.1 Acetofilamentum sp.
TTCATATTCAATACTTTAAAAAGTAATGTATAAAAATTGCATTAAACTTAGGTTTCAAAAGTACTGGGTTCATTAAGCCATTCAATGTCTTCGATAAGCAAATCAATAACTTCATAAGCTTCATCTGTCAAATCAAGTAAAGCTTCTTCGGAGTTAGATTCTTTAGGAGCCCACATCATTGTAATCAAACGGCTTGATTCTCCTGTATCATCTGGATACATACTGAAAATATCATTTTCGTAATCGTATAACCAGTCAGAACCGGCTGGGAATGTAATTTTTGCCAAAGGGCTGTAGGTTGTCGGTATGTTTAAAGTTTTTTGAGAAAACGCTAAACCACTTACAAAAACAAGAGCCAGAAAAGTAAAAATTGTTTTTTTCATAAAATTCAAAATTTTAATTGTTATAAAATTAAAAACGTTAAATGTCCAATAAAGTTTCAAATTGATAGCAAAAAACACACCATAAAATCAAAATTATCTTACATAAAAATCCAATAAAAGTTCATTGTTTAAATAACATTTCAAATTATCGTCAATTTTAACTTTCCCGACACCAGCCGGAGTACCGGTATAAATAAGGTCTCCGATTTTTAAAGTAATAAATTTTGATACGTAAGAAATAATATCGTCAAAATCAAATATCATTTCATTTGAATTTCCGTTTTGGACAATATTATCGTTAAGTTTCAACTTAAAATTGATGTTTTTTAAATCAAGTTCATTTTTGTTGATAAATATTGAACAAATCGGAGCAGAAAAATCGAAAGCTTTTGCTTTTTCCCAAGGTAAACCTTTTTTCTTGAGTTCGTCCTGAATATCTCGTGCAGTAAAATCAATACCCAAGCCAATTTCGTCATAATATCTGCCTGCAAATTCCTTTTCAATATGTTTACCGACTTTTTTAATTTTGACAACCAATTCCAGTTCATAATGAATTTCATTAGAAAAATCAGGCAGATAAAAAGGCTCGTTATTTCTTAAAAGAGCTGTTTCGGGTTTTATAAAAAAAACAGGTTCAGTTGGCATAGGATTGTTTAATTCTTTTGCGTGGTCTGTATAATTTCTGCCTATGCAAATTATTTTCATAATTCTAATGTTTTAGTCTTATTTCGATAAGTTTTAAAAAGTCTTCAGCTTTAAGAGAAGCACCACCTATTAAACCACCGTCAATATCAGGTTTTGAGAATAGTCCTTCTGCGTTTGACGGACTACAGCTACCACCATACAAAATTGTTGTGTACTGGGCAATGTTTTTGCTGTATTTTTTTTCTATCAGGTTTCTGATAAACTCGTGCATTTCCTGTGCTTGCTCCGGGGTTGCAACTTTACCGGTTCCAATAGCCCATACCGGTTCGTATGCTATTACTACTTTTGAAAAATCTTCAACAGTCAAATTAAATAAAACCTCTGAAACTTGTTTTTCAACAACATTGAAATGTATTTCTTTTTCCCTTTCAGCAAGAATTTCACCAATGCAGAAAATAGGCAGAATATTATTTTTAATTGCAAGATTCAATTTTTTGGACAAAGTAGAACTGTTTTCACCGTAATATGTTCGTCTTTCAGAATGTCCTAATATAGTCGCAGTTGCACCGGCACTTTTTATCATATCAACTGAAACCTCACCTGTAAATGCACCTTTTTCGTTATCAGCAATGTTTTGGGCACTTAATTGAATAAATTTGTTGTCAATAACTTTTGAAACAGCATATAAATGGGTAAATGGCGGAGCAATTACAACTCCGTATTCTTTAGAATTAAAAACCAAATTTTTAAGACTTTCATTAATAGTTTTTGCTAGTTCTAAACCGGAATTAATATCTGTGTTCATTTTCCAGTTTCCTGCAATAATTTTTTTTCTCATATTATTAAAGTTGAAATTTTTACAAAAATAGAGTTTTATTTTTAAATTTAAAAATTAAACAATTAAATTCATATCCCTTTGTAATAATCTAAAAATCAGATAATTGTATTTTCTTGAAAAATATTCTTTGTCAATATATCTGATTTTTTGTGAAAATTTATTTATTTTCGTCCCAAATTTCAAACAGTAAATCTAAATAATTTATGTCAGGTCATAATAAGTGGTCCACCATTAAACGAAAAAAGGGAGCAGCAGATGCAAAACGCTCAAAAATTTTTTCAAAAATTGTCAAAGAAATACAAGTTGCTGTAAAAGAAGGCGGTTCAGACGAAGATTCTAATCCACGCTTAAGAACAGCTTTGTTAAATGCAAAAGGTGTTAATATGCCAAAGGCAACAATTGAAAAGGCTATTTCAAAAGCTGAAAGCGGTACGGATAACTGGGCTGAAGTTAACTTTGAAGGCTATGGTCCAGATGGTGTTGCTTTATTTATAGAATGTTTGTCGGACAACAATAACAGAACCGTCAGCAATATGAGGGCAATTTTCAATAAGCATAACGGTAATTTAGGCACAAACGGCTCATTAGCATTTATTTTCGACAGAAAAGGTGTTTTTACAATTTCCGTTGACCAGATTAAGGATATCGAAGAAACCGAACTTGAACTAATTGACGGCGGTGCT
The DNA here is from genome assembly GCA_020722645.1 of Acetofilamentum sp. Classification (GTDB taxonomy): domain Bacteria; phylum Bacteroidota; class Bacteroidia; order Bacteroidales; family JAFGUD01; genus JAFGUD01. Next base: position 2,550 of record DYKL01000398.1, read on the forward strand.
GAAGACATCGAAAAGGTTGAGGACAAATACATTGTTACTACAAGTTTTGAGGATTTCGGTGCAATGCAGAAAAAATTGGAAAAACTTGGCATAGTTCCTGAAAATTCAGAACTGGTAAGAGTACCGAATAATTTGAAAAGTGTTAATCTGCACACTGCCGAAAAAATTCTGAAAATGATTGACGTTTTTGAAGATGATGAAGATGTTCAAAACGTTTTTCACAATATGGAATTAACAGAAGATATTCTGAATGCTTTAAACGACAAATAAATTTGACAATTAGTCAATTAGCTAATTAGCAAATTAGTCAATTAGCTAATTAGCTAATTAGTCAATTAGCTAATTAGCTAATTATCACATTAGCACATCGGCTAATTATCACATTAGCACATCGGCTAATTATCACATTAGCACAT
>DYKL01000399.1 GCA_020722645.1 Acetofilamentum sp.
TTTAAATTATAATATACAAAAATAAATTTTTTATTTATTTTAACAAAAATAGTAAAACAAAATATTTGATAAATAGTTATAACTTTGAAGTCTAAATTTACGGAAATGAAATCAATCAAAATTTCACTGACAATATTATGTTTGCTATGTTTTTCGTCTGTTTTTTCTCAAAATAAAATCATCGCTTTTTCTGATGACGATAGATATACGGCTGTTTTACAGACACCTGTTGTAACTGAGGAACAAATATTCATAAAAGACTCGACAGATTACGATTATTACCCCACAACACTCTACAACGCTACAATAGAAATTTATGAGCCTGCTACTAAAAAACATATTCAAAATATTCAACTTAAAACGCCTAATCCGGCGGGCTGCACAAACGCTTATTTCAGCAAAAACAACTACTTTTTTTGTCTCAACGACAACCGGACTCATCATATCTGGAATGTGCCTTCGGGCAAAAAAATCAAGTCGGTTGTTGCCGATTCGGTTATTTTATCAAACAAATCTAATTCATTCTACGTTGTAAACGGCAATAATATAACAAAACAATCATATTTTTACAGCACAAAAATTCAATACGAAGTTACTAAAGGCAGAAAAATCAAAAAAATATTGCTGACAACAGATGATAAATTTTTAATAGTTTTAGACACAAAACGAAAAATCTACATCTGGCAAATCGGAACAAAAGATACAAAAGAAAAATCATTCTACGGTGATGATGTTTCGGTTGATAACGAAGGAAATTTCTTAATAGTAACTCACACAAAATCATACACAAAAATCGAAAAATTCGGAGCCGCTCCCTCATCGTTCGAATTTGAACAAAAAGAACTGATTAACAGCCAAAAATATATTGAAAAAACAAAAGTTTTTAAGACTAAGATATTGCCCGATAAATCAGAGTTTGCGGCTAACGGCAATTATTATACTTATGTTACTAAAAAAGGTCTTTCGAAAAAAGTTACAACTATTGATTTGAATACCGGACAAACTATTTTTAAATCGGAAAAAGAACTGAAAAAATTCAACAAAACTACCCCTTATTTTTACAATGATTCTGTAATTCTTTTACAACGAAAACCAAATGAAATTAATGTCTATTTACCAAATAAGAAAAAAATTTTGGAGAAAATAGAAAGTGATAAAAAAATATCATATTCACAAGTTTTGTACGATGATGATGCTATTGTGGTTTACGACAAAAGAGAGGAAATTACTTTAATTACTGACCAAGAATCTAAAAATCTGACTAATTACAAGTATATTGACAAAAACAACACTAACAAAACGTATTTTTTTGTTAAAAATCAGGAAGACAGCATTGAATATTTCCCTATATCAACAATAATGACCGATACAAACACTATAACTTTTGAAGAACCGAAAGAAGAAGAAAAAAAGGTCAATAAAGAGTTCAATAAATTTTCAATAGATACTATGTCATACATTTCGCTGAAAGATATTGAACATATTTCAAAAGCAAATGACAAAAACTTGGAAATAATAGGAAAATCTATACAAATAAATGAGGATTTTACAGGCGTTCAGTTTTATCTGATTGATCAGGACAGCAATTATTACTACGGTTTATCAGAAAAAGATTACAAAAAATACATTTGCGGAGTAACTATCGAAAATGAATATGGTGAAATCACTGAAATTAAAGATTACGAAATCGTTGAATACAGCGAACACCAGAAATCGCCTGTTGCAATTTGTTTTGTCCTTGACCATAGCGGTTCTATGGGCACAACAAACGCTAATATGATGCAAACTGCAATTTTGAAGCTATCCGATAAAATACAAAGATACGAAGCGGTTGCAATAGTCAAATTTGACGATAAAGTTGAAAAAACAGTTGATTTAACTTCATCAAAATCAAGGGTATCAGACAAATTTAAGGTTAACGGTCTCGAAGAATTCGGCGGTTCAACTGCCCTGATTGACGGCATTGATGAAGGTTTAAACATTCTGATAGCTAACAACAATTACCAGAATAAAGCTCTGATTGTTTTAACTGACGGCTACGAAAATGCTTCAAAAGCCACAAAAAATCAGGTTCTGATGAAAGCTTTACTGAACAACATAGGTATTTATGCAATCGGTTTTGGCAGTTCAATTGACGTGGAATTTCTGAAATCCATCTCTGTCAATACTAACGGAGGTTATTACTGGATTAACGACAATTCGCAGTTTGACTACGTTTTTGATGATATTTACAAAAATATGAAAAATTATTACTCGGTACAGTTCAACACGCCTTATCCGGGTAAATACAAAGTTAAAATTCAGCTATGTTCCGAAAATAAAACTGACAGCCTTGTTTATTTTATAAATAATTATGTGCCTGAACTTTTGTTTGAAGATGATTTAATTGAGTACGAAAAACTTTTTTTGGAAATCACCGGACTCGGCGATACTATTGACAGAGACGATTTTAATTCGTATTTAATTACACAAAGTATTGAATTTCTGGAACTTAAAAAAAGTTTCGACACTTTAATTTTCCCTGATATTAAATTTTATTTTGATATGACAAAAATTGTAGAAGGAACTGATAAAGAGCTGATTAACGTAATCAATTTTATGAAACTAAATCCGAATATCAGAATTGAAATTCAGGGACATACCGACAATTACGGCGGATTGTTGTACAATGAGTTGCTATCACAACGCAGAGCCGAAAAAGTCAAACAAATAATGGTTGATGCAGGTATCGAAAGTCAGAGAATCCGCACAATCGGCTACGGTGAAACAAAACCAATCGCCACAAACGACACAGACGAAGGACGACAACAGAACCGAAGGGTAGAATTTTTGCTCGTAAAATAAATCGGTCAATTAGCAAATTAGCAAATGTGGAAATTAGCCAATTTGTCAATGAGTTAATTAGCAAATGAGTTAATTAGCAAATGAGTTAATTAGCAAATGAGT
>DYKL01000400.1 GCA_020722645.1 Acetofilamentum sp.
TTTTTTTGTTGTGATTTTCAATTATTTAATTTATTTTTGTTCAGGAATTGCTGGAAACTTAACTGATTTAGCTCATTAACCTTTTTCTTTTATTTCTTTCATAATAGTTTGACGTGCAGACAAATAGAATTTTCTTTCTGCTTTTACAGCTCTAACAACGTATAAGGCTACGTTTTTATATTCTGTAAGAATATTGAAAAATAAATCGTTATTTAATGCATCTGTTTCATCTTTTTGTATTATTTCAAACTGTTGTTTTTTTGCTGATTCAATTTCTACAATCACTTTATTTCTTAAATCTCTTAAATATTCAATTGCATTAAATTTTTTGCTTTCAATTACATAAATACATTCTTTTATATATATCGAAAGATTAACTTGAATTTTTTCTATTTCATTCATCTGGCTTTCGCAGAATATCTGATGATTGTTGTTTATATGCTCATATATTCTTTCGCCGAGATATGAAATTGAGTTTGCAACATCTCGCATTGCATCTACCACTTGAACGTAATATTGTGCTGACTGCAAATAATTTGATTTTAAAGTCTGTACAGTGTTAAAGATATTTTGTTTAAGCTCTTTGGTGCTTTTCTTTACATCATTAGCTAATTTTGTTTGTTTTTTTAGTTCTTTTCTGTCTTGTTCTTTGAAATATTTGAATGAATTTTCAATGAAAATATCTGTGTTTTTAATTTGTTCAAGAACTTTTAGGGTTGATACATCAAAAATATTCTTTTCGGTAAGTTCTTGTTCCTCGTTGTATTTTTTAATTTCTTCAGCTTCCTGTGCTAAACGTTTTTTATGAATTAAACGTGAACGATAAATTAAAAATATGTCTAATGAAACCATTATTCCAATTGCGAATGTTCCTCCGAAATATATTATTATTGCTATTACAAATGCGACTGTAAATGCAACAAAAGCTGTGAAAAACCAACCCGAAATTACCGAAATCACACCTGTTACTCTGTAAACAGCACTTTCTCTGCCCCAAGCTCTGTCTGATAGAGATGCCCCCATTGTTACCATAAATGTTACATAAGTTGTTGATAAAGGTAATTTATGAGAAGTTGCTAAGGCTATCAAGATGCTTGAAACGACTAATATTACTGAAGCTCTGATTAAATCGAATGCCGGAGCTTCTTCATTTGGCTGATAAATTTTGAATTGGAATCTGTTATTTATCCTTTTTGATAATTTTTCAGGAACAATTTTGTTGACTAATTCACCTGTTTGTATTGCCCATCTGACTAATGCTCTTGAAACCTGTGAAGAACCAAATCTTTCGTATCCTGCATTTTGTCTTGATAAATTTACTGATGTATCTGTTACCGACCTCGCTTTTTTTGATGTCCACAGCGTAATAACCATTACTATACCTGCTATTATTAAGAAGTACGGATTAACCTTTACTGAACCTGATAGGGCACTCATATCTTCACCAGCTTTAAAGAATTCAAAAGATGAAAATCCTGCAAGCGGAACACCAATAAAATTTACTAAGTCGTTACCGGCAAAAGCCATTGCAAGTGCAAATGTTCCGAGTAATACAACAATTTTTAAAATATTTATTTTTGTGAATGCTATTAAAAGCTGAAAAATTAAAGACCAAAAAACAAAACTGATTATTATAACATAGAATTTATGTTCAAGTATCCATCTGATAATAGGGTTTTCGCTCAAAACTGAATGCTTAAAACCGTTTATGAACATAAACAGAGTTATTGATGTAAAAGCGATACCTCCCCATATAGCTCCAATGTATTTGTATGATTTTTCGTAATTGAATGAAAAAATTATTCTGGCTATCCATTGAATAAAGACCCCTGAAATAAATGCAACAATAACCGAGAACAGAATTCCGCCGATTATTGCAAGTGCTTTGTTTGAATTTATGTATTCAGCCACATTTCCTCCGTTTTTGACGACCAACATTATAGAAATTGCTACTGCTGCACCAAGAAGTTCAAAGACCAATGATACAGTTGTTGAAGTCGGAAAACCAAATGTGTTGAAGAAATCCAAAAGTATTATGTCTGTAAGCATAACCGCCAGAAATATTATTATGATGTCTTCAAATCCAAATTTGTCAGGGTGAAATATTCCTTTCCTTGCAACTTCCATCATTCCGTCTGAAAATATAGCTCCTATTAGAACTCCTAAACTTGCCATTATCATTATTATTTTAAAAGTCCCTGCTTTTGAACCAATTGCAGAAACAAGGAAATTTACGGCATCATTGCTCACTCCGACTATTAAATCGGCTATTGCTAATAAAAATAATATTCCGACAATTATAATATAAATATTATCCATAAATTAAAAGTCAAATTTTTTTGCAAATAAATATATATATAATGTGTTATTTAATAGTCTTAATGTTAAATAATTGTTAAGTTTTTTGTTAAAGCCCAAAAGGAATAAAAAAATCCCGATTATTTAATATATATCGGTTTTTTTTGTAAAGGTGAATAGCCGATTCGAACCGCTATACACGGTTTTGCAGACCGTTGCCTAACCCTCAATACCCGCCCGACTTTCGATTGGTGGAGTTGAATTTCTCCTCCATCTGTAATATTGAAAATATCTTCCTTTCATTGAAAGTCGAATGTAAATTGACTAACATATAGTGCAATTAATTGTGCATTGTACTTAATCAAACATCAAACTATTAATGCAGGCGAGGTAAATGACAGAATAATTGAGGAGGTGATGAAAGAGATAAACCACATTATTTAATTTTAAACAGTAGTCAAATTTTTGTGTAACCCTCTGTTTCAGCCAGACATCCTCTCTCTCTGTCATATTGGAAATATCTTGCTTTAATTGAAAGCCGAAAGTTAATTTTCATTCGCTAAGTACAATTAATTGTACATTGAATTTTTTTAAACGGAACTTACTTTTAAAAAGCGTGGATTTACAGGGCTTTGCTGCTGAT
>DYKL01000401.1 GCA_020722645.1 Acetofilamentum sp.
AACTATGCACTATGAACTATGCACTATGCACTATGAACTATGCACTATTAACTATGCACTATGAACTATGCACTATGCACTATGAACTATGCACTATTAACTATGCACTATGCACTATGCACTATTAACTATGCACTATGCACTATGCACTATCAACATTAAACTCGACGACTCGATATGTTAATTTTCGGTTTCTTCTTCAATAAATTTTACGCCGTAATTTTCTAATTCTTTCAGAATAGGTTCGTATATTTCACTTTTAGTAGGAATTTGAACACCTTTTAGAGTTATTTTTCCTTGCAAAATCATTTTAACGGCAATTGCAGCCGGCACCCCAACTGTCATTGACATAGCGCTTTCGTTAAGTTTTCCTTCTACAACTAATGAAGATTTTAAGGTTTTGTGTTTATTATCTTTTGTTGTATATTCAAAAATATGCTGCATAACAATTAAATCTCTGTCATCTTCTTCAAATCTGAATTTTTCTTCCAAAAGTTTCTGAAGTATTTGTGCCGGTGTAGCATTTTTGAGTCCGATTACTCTTTTTTCGTCAAATATTCCAACCCATTTTAATCTGTACATTTCATAAGAATCAATTGGTATTTTAAGGTACTCGGCAAGTTTTTCTTCAACTGTTTTTGAATTATTGTATGCTAAAAAACTGTTTGTAAATTCTCTATAAGTCATTGTTTCAGAGTTTTCAACAGTATAAGTATCATCAGTCATACCAAGCTGAACAAGAAGGTTCCATGTTTTGCAATAACCTGTTTTTCTCAGAGTTCCTCGAACCATTGTGGGAATATTATCTAAGCCGTAAACACTTCTATATTTAAGAGAATCCCTGTTCGGATACCCTTCAAATTCACCGTAATCAAGCACTTCAAATTTTTCAATTCTTTCGAAAAGTCTGTGATAAGGAACGTATTTGTATTGACCGTTTACGATAAATTTTGCCGTTGTCTGACCTGCAAGAACAACGTTTCTGGGATTCCATGTAAATTTATAATTCCATGGATTATTGTCAGATTTTGGAGCCACCAAACCTCCTGTATATGACTTGAATGCTGTGATTTGTGCATTCTCACTTTTCAGCTTGTTAATTATTTTCATTGCAGACATGTGGTCTATGCCCGGGTCTAAACCTGATTCATTTAACAAGATTATGCCTTTTTCGTTTGCTTCTTTATCAAAACTCTGCATTTCATCGCTTACATAAGAAGCTGTTACTAAATTTACCGAATGTTTTACGCAAAAAACAGCAACTTTTGGGTGGAATTTTGCCGGAAGCATAGAAACTACCAAAGCTGATTCTTTAACAAGAAGTTCGGTATAAACCGCATCGTCAATGTCAAACTGAATTGCAATACCATTTTTATGGTTGTTTACTGCCTTTTGAGCTGTTTCAAGCGACATATCGCCAACTGTTATAAACCAATCATTTTCAATCGAATTATCTAATAAAAAATTTATTAAAGAATGCGTTGATAAACCTGCACCTAAAATTAAAATTTTTTTCATCAACAATAATTTTTATTTTTTTTGCGAAATTAAAACTATTTTTGAACGCAAAAAATGATTTTTTTTACTATACTGTTTAGTATTAAAAACAAACACTGTTTGAGATTTTTTTATTATATTGCTGATTGAATGTTTTTTTTGATAAAAAAGCTTTTTTATTCATAATATTTATTGTCAATAAAAACATTTTATTTTTAAAAATTGGTCTTGGTTTAAAACCGTTGAAATTTCAGGTGCGGACACCTGAAATGTCGGTACTACACTCTTTTGTCGATGTCCCCACCGACAAAATCAACAGGTTTAAACCAGTATCTAAAATTTTTATGCTTTTTTATATCAATTCTTTGTTTGTTCAATAAAAATATTTTCAGCAAAATTTTTTATCAACATAGTAATTTAAAACATTTAAACTTATAATACAAATGTATTTTATAAAAACAAAAGGAACGAGCAAAGTGCCCGATTTTTTGCAGCTTAGAGATGAAAATTTTTTACTGGTTGAGCAAATTAAATTAACAAATTTATCACCTAAACTGAAGGTTTTTTATGGCGAAAAAACTGAGATGGTTATTGAATTAATAAAAAATTCAGAGTTTGATAAAATCATAGAAATAAATATTTAATTTATGAAAAATATAATAAATTTTAACGATGTTGATATTATAGTAAATCAAAAAAAAATATTGTCAGAAGTAAATTTTTCTTTGAATAAAGGAGATTTTATTTTCTTGAAAGGTAAAGTAGGTTGCGGAAAAACAAGTTTGTTAAGGACAATTTATGCCGACTTGAAATGCATCGGAGATAAAGCTGATGTTTTAAATTTTAATTTATTGAAAATCAAAGAAACAGAAATTCCTTTTTTAAGAAGACAAATCGGTTATGTATTTCAGGATTTTAAATTTTTATATGATAAAAATATATACGAAAATTTAGAATTTGTTTTGCAGGCTACCGGCTGGAAAGATGAAAAAGAAATAAGTAAAAGAATTGAATATGTTCTCGCAGAAGTTGAAATGACGCAAAAAATAAACGCTAAACCCTTTGAATTATCAGGCGGCGAGCAACAACGAATTTCGGTAGCTCGTGCTATGCTTAACAATCCGCAAATTATTCTTGCAGATGAACCAACAGGAAATTTAGATGAACAAAACAGTATTTATATTACTCAAAAATTATTTAAAATGACAGAAAATAATACTGCTGTTATATTCGTAACTCACAACTACAACCTTATTGATCTTACAAAAAATTCTAAAATATGGGAGATTGAAAACTCATACCTGAAAGTTATCGAATAAATAAAATTTGGTATTGGTTTAAAACTGTTGATTTGCCGGTGGGGGCAATGGCAAAAGCCAGTGTTACTGACGTTTCATGTGTAAATAATTTTGTAAGTCGTTGATTTGTAATTATTTTCATTC
>DYKL01000402.1 GCA_020722645.1 Acetofilamentum sp.
AACCCGGACCTAATGCCTTATGCACTTCAATTGCGCAACCAATTATTTTTTCGGAAATTTCATTTTCTGTCATAATTTCATTTATATAGTTTTGGGCATCAAACCCGATAGTCATTTAAACAATTAATGTTTTTTACATAATTATAATTTTATTATTTTTACAAAAATGAGTTCAGTATAAAAAGGTCGTAAAAAGCAAACCCAAACCAGCAACTATTTGATTATCAAATAGTTAGAATTGATTTATCATTCTTTGTAAAACACTATAAATCAAGTAGTTGTGTTTTATTTCTTTTTTTTGATGGCTTTTTAGACCGGACTCAAAAATTATTAAATTCTTCTTTGCTTATATAGCGATAGAATAGCCGTAATGTAAAGAGGAATAAAACTGCAAATTAACAAAATATCAGACAAGAATGGAAGAAATTTATAAAAAATCTGCCGAAATAATCAAAAATGCTGATGCTTTGCTAATAGGAGCCGGCGCAGGTATTGGTGTTGATAGTGGTTTGCCCGATTTTAGAGGAACCGAAGGGTTCTGGAAAGCATATCCACCGATTGCAAAACTTGGAATTAGTTTTGAAGAAATGGCAAATCCCAGTTGGTTTGACGCTAATCCTCGTTTAGCTTGGGCTTTTTACGGACATCGTTTCAATTTGTACAAAAATACCGTGCCTCACAAGGGGTTTGATATTCTTTTGCAAATCGCCCGACAAATGAAAGCCGGTTATTTTGTTTTTACTTCAAATGTTGACGGACAGTTTCAAAAAGCAGGTTTTGATGAAAGTAAAATATATGAAATTCACGGTTCGATTAACCATTTACAATGTACTACCCCTTGTAAAAATGAAATTTGGGAAGCTGGTTTTGATAAAATTTTATTAGATGAAGAAAAATTTGAAGCAGTAGGTGAATTACCTCTCTGTCCTAACTGTGGAGAACTTGCTCGTCCAAATATATTGATGTTTGGTGACTGGAGCTGGATTTCAAAAAGGTCATCAATTCAAGGCAGAGTTTATAATGAATGGATACAGAAATTGAATAATGAAAACTCAAAACTTGTAATAATTGAGCTTGGTGCAGGAACAAACGTACCTAGCGTAAGGCACAATTCACAACAAATGGTGCGTAATTTAGATGCGAGTTTAATTCGTATTAATCCGAGAGAAAGCAAAGTACCTGAAAATCAAATTGGACTTCCCGTAGGTTCTCTTGAAGCAATGGAAAAGATTTATAAATTTTTATAACTAATTTAATATGAAAAGATTATTGGTTTTTTCGGTTCTCTTTTTTTTGTTGATAAACATTAGTTTTTCTCAAAATTTAAAAAGAAAAGCATATCTGGGAATCAATGTTTCATCACTTACAGATGAGCAAAAGCAAAAATATGACATTGAGTTTGGTGTCTATGTTGATGAACTGATAGACGAGGAACTTAGCAAAATTCATAAATTTGAACAAGGCGATATAATCCTGACTATCAACAACAACAGAATAGACAGCATACATTATTTGTATTCTGAGGTTCTGAAATATCGTCAGGACGATGAATGTGTCAGTGAAGTAATCAGAAACGGCAAAAAAAAGACTTTAAAAGGAAAATTCCCTCCTAAACCTTATGAAACATCAGAAAAATTTGATGTTATTTACGATGAAATAGCTTTTATGGACGGGTATTTAAGAGTTATTGTTGATAAACCGAGTTCTGATAAGCCAATGCCGGCAATTTTGTTCATTCCGGGATATACTTGTGGTTCTTATGATAACATTAATCCGCTTCATCCATATATAAGACTTATAAAATCATTGGCAGAGAGAGGTTATGTTGTTATGAGAGTTGAAAAACCGGGCGATGGTGATTGTTATAATTTACCAGCCTGCGAAGATATTGATTTTCACACCGAAGTTCAGGTTTTTGCAGAAGCCTTAAAAAAACTGCAATCTTTTGATTTTGTGGATAATGAAAATATTTTTATTTGGGGGCATTCTATGGGCGGAATCATTGCGCCGATTATTGCTTCGGAAAATCAGGTTAAAGGAATTATTGTTTATGGAACCGGAATTAAACCATGGAGAGAATACATTGTTGAGATGTGCCGTGTTCAGTACCCTATTATGGGAATGGATTGGGTGGAAACAGAAAACAGAATGCTTTGTATTTACAATACCATTCACGCATTGTTTATAGAAAAGAAAAGTCCTGCTGAAATAGCAAATGATTCTGTAATGGCAGATATTTTATACAATGATTTCGGTTTTGATGGTAAAGACAGATTATTTACCCGAAATTACAAATATCTTGTTCAGATAGATGATTACAATCTGACAGAATGCTGGAGTAAAGTTGAGGCTTATGTTTTAACTATGTGGGGAACGGTAGATTTAGAGGCTTTTTCCAGAGTTGAGCATCAGACTATTGTTGATGTTGTTAATTTTTATCACCCCGATAAAGCAGAATTTTACGAAGTTGTTAATACTTCTCACGCTTTTTTTAAGGCAAACTCTTACAAAGAAGCAATTGACAATTACAACTGGAATTATATGACAGAAAATTTTAATCCGATAATAATCGAAAAAACAGATGAATGGATAAAAGATAAAATGAAAAAATAGTTATACTGAAAATGGGTTAATTTGAAAATTTGAAAATGTGTTAATTATTTGATAATCCAGTATTTAATGAATTATGAAAGTAAAGAAATAAACCGTTGTAAGTATATTTATAATTTTAACATTAAGGCACTTCAAAAGTGTCCCCGTTGCCGCAAGTCTTTCGACTTGTGGCAATAAAATAATTGTAAATAGCTATGAACAATCGTCAATTTTTAGTAAAAAATTATCACTTTTTTCAAAAAAGTGCCTCTAATTTGCGTTCTAACGCAATTATTTTCTTTTTTTGATATAAAGTGCAAAAAAACACTAAAACGCTGTGGCGACC
>DYKL01000403.1 GCA_020722645.1 Acetofilamentum sp.
AAAAAATCAGCAGCAAAGCCCTGTAAATCCACGCTTTTTAAAAGTAAGTTCCGTTCTAAGGTCTCTTATTCCCAGAAAAATCAGCACAAAACCAATTATTAAGGCAAGAGTGATTATTATATTTTTGTACAACATTTCCATAGTGATTGTTTTTTGTTTTTTCACAACAAAGATATAACTTTTCCGATAATAAAGATTTTTTTAAGAATAATTATAAAAAAAACTGTCTGAAAATAATTCAGGACAGTTTTTCTTTAAAAATTAATGAATTAAAATCAATGTATTTAAGTTCAATAGTTCGGTATATTTCATAGTAATTTGTTAATATTCAGCGAATTATGTTTATGCGAGCTACAAATTGGTAAATAATTGAAAATCAATAATTTGCTTCCTTCGTTATTACTCAGGATGACGCTAATTGAAAAATTAACGAATTATTGTAAGTTAGTAGATTTAATATATTGCCCCGCTGGGGCAAATAGATTAGATGTATCATAATTTTCACAATTATTAAGCCCCTCTGGGGCATTTTTCCAGAACTAATCTACATTGAAATAAAAATTTCAAGCAACTTTATCTAATCAATTGATTTGCAATACTTTCTGGTTTCAAATTCCCCAGAAGGATAAAAAACTTATAATAAAAACAACTTTTAGTAACTGTTAAGAAATAACTTATTTATTTGATATTTTTAAAAACCACATAGACACATAGTTGACATAGATTATTAAATATGTTATTTCTTAACAATCCCTTAATTCCAGCTGATAACCGAACCGGAGCCGTCAACTTTTAGGTTCATTCTTGGATAACCAATGTAATAGACGTTTCCGCTACCCATTATATGAATATCTAAAAAATCGGCAACATTTACTTCTACATCGCCCGAACCCATTATATCAATATCAGCTTCCGAACAAATTAAATCAAAAGCTTTATAATCGCCCGAACCGTTAATTTTTATTGCTTCTTCGGTAGAAGTACCGTCAATTTCTATACTTCCCGAGCCGTTAATATTTGCATCTGTCCATTCTGTTACAGTAGTAAGTTCTATATTTCCGCTACCGTCAATGTTTACTTCAACATTATCTGCAAAAATTGTGTCAGTAACATAAATATTTCCGCTACCGCAAATTTGTAAGATTAAATCTTCAACATCATTAAAACCGTTAATTTCAATATCACCGGAACCGTTGATTTTTACGGAACTTAAATCTGTAACCGTAATGTATAATGTCAGTTCAAAATTTCTGTAATTTCCGGGCAATAATTCAATGTTCCATTTGTCTCCAATTACATTAGTTTTCAGGCGGTTAATAATATTTTCGTGCCCCGATGCAATTACTTCCTGTGTGTCTCCCTGAGAAATATAGACATCAATACAAGCACTGTTAGAAATTGATTTGAATTCAGACAATTCTAAAGTTTTGTCCACAATATTACCTTCTCCGTTTATCCAGAAAATTTGTTTTACGCAACCTGTAAAAACTATGCTAATTAAAGCAATACCTAAAATAATTAAATTTAATTTTTTCATTTTTTATATATTTAATAGTTAATAATGTTTTAAAATCTGAAAGAGACGCCGGCATTAACACCAATCCAAGCGATAGCATCAAAATAAATATATGATTCTTTTGAAAAATAATAAAGTGGCTGAAGCTGGAAACTTTCGCCTTGTCCCCAGTCTTCTGCAATATAATAATTGAAAGACGGACCTATGTAAAAAGAAAATTTCGGAGTCAACATTCTTTTGTAATTCAGGTCAATTTTTGTTAAAACTTCATTTCTTGTAACCATAAATGGAATTTCAGATAAATTTGTGTAGCTGATGTCAAAATTGAGTCTGTTTTTTTCGTTGATATTAAAATAGCGACCGATACCCAAACCGTGAGTGTAAACTGAATTTCCGGCATAAATTGAGTATCCTATTTTGAAAATTGTATAAAATTTTTCAACACCCATTTTAAAGTTAATGTTTGCATAAATCAAATCAGTAGCACCAACTTCAAATTCAAACAAACCGCCTTTCACAAAGTTTAATAATCCGATTGGCACAACATCAGTAGAATCTTTTGCAGTTATATTTATCAAACCTATTTGAGCTCCATCTACATAAGTTCCAATGTTTATCAAACCTATCTGAACACCTTTGAGAGTATCAGTCGAAACATTCAAAATACTTGTAATCTGGCTGCCTTTTGCAGGTGAGTTGTTTTGATTTATAAGTCCGCTGATTTGAACAAGGTCAATTTCTTTTTTATCGGGCATACTTAGGTTATTGTTCATCAAACCGGCTATTTGAACACCTTCGGCATAGCCGTAGTTAGAGTTCAGACAACATGAAATCTGTACTCCCTTTACATTTCCTTTGTTGATATTACCAAAACCGGCTATCTGAATACCGTCGAAATTGCCTGTGTTCACGTTTAACATACCGTTGAGCTGAGCACCGTTGAAATTACCGTGATTTACGTTTAAGTTTGCGGCAGCCTGAAAACCGTTGACATTACCTTTTGTAATATTGAAAACACCGGCAGCCTGAAAACCATTAACAACGCTGTCGTTTATATTCCCTACTCCACCTACTTCAAAACCTTCGACACCACCGTTTAAACCGATTATTAAATTCAACGACATAATATTTGAATAATCATAACTGTTAAAACCGTTGGTACTGAGCGGATAAATAATTGTTAATTGTCCGGGACGTACATTTTTTGTTTGATTTTGAGAAAAAAGCTGAGATGTAATCAGCAGAATTGTTGAGATTGTAAAAATTAATTTTTTCATTTTATAAAGTTTTTGTGTTATTTTTCAGTTCTTCGATTATATGACAACCGAAATAAAAAATCCCCCTATACAATGAAAAAAAAAATTACTATTTTTTAATTCCTTAATTCTTTGCATCTGGTAAGTG
>DYKL01000404.1 GCA_020722645.1 Acetofilamentum sp.
TAAGAATCAACAAGCAATTCGTAATATCTTTGCGAGTTTTTTGAATTACTGTTTTTAATTTGATTTTTGCTTAAATCAATAGCTTTCAAAGAAAAAAAGACAGCCGAATCATTGATATAATCAATATAAAAATAAGAAATTTCGTTAAACAGTTTTATTTTAGATGTATCTTCCTAATCTTTATTTAAAAGATTCTTTAAAGAATCAATATTTTGCGAGTCAGAAACACCGGCAGCAAAAGTAAAAATCAAAAAAACAATCGTCATTTTTTTTAGCATAATTGTCATTTTTAGAAATATTCGTTAATAATGATTTTAGCACCAATGTTACAATCCAAACATTTTCCTTTTGAACAATATTCGTTGAACAATTCAATTAAAGCCTGCGATTCAAAGGCATTCTGAATCTTTACACCTACCCTGCCCCACTTTTCGGTTATCTGATTTTTTTCGGCAGAGATTTTTTCGAGTAAATCTAATGCTTTTTCTTTGAAATTTTCATCATTATTAACTATTCCATAAGAAAATAAAAATAATGCAACGGTATTTATCAATATTATATCAACTGATTGTGAACCTAAATTTTTAATTTGTTTTTTGCTTTCTTTACCAAAAACAAAGTGATTTGCCCAATATTCAGAAGTGTTTACTTCAAAAAACGACTTGATTTGTCCAACATTTTCGGAATTAATAATTTTGGAGAAAAAATTATAATTTTTGAATAATATTTGTGAAAATTGAGCAATGCGGACAGTCGGAAAATTAACAGGACGCATTCTCATAAACTTCCAAAGATGCTTTTGAATAGGCTTTAAGTTATACTTTCCGCTCAAATAATCATATTCTCTTTTCAAAAGCCTGTAATATTCATCATCACAATTATCAGATAAAAAGCCGGCTTGCCCGTACAACAAAGCTTCTATTTGCAACAGATTGTCTTTTTGTTTTTCATAAGCTTTCAAAGGTGTTTGTTTCGCCAACAACTCAAAAGGTAATGCATTTTGCTTAAATCCGAAATTTTTTGCCAAATAAATATAAAATGTTTCTTCCCAAGAATTGTTGTTTTTATTCAAAGCATCAATTATTTCGTTTGATTTTCGGATAAAACGATTAACAAGGAGTCTGTTCTGCCAGTGTTTAATATAAAATTCATCAATTTCTTTCAAAAAGCCTGCACAAGGAATCGGACCTTTATTAGTGATGAGTTTCATATAATTTTCAAACAATTTTTTATCCACATTCAAAACCATAGTAGGTAAATCTGCCCCGCTTTTTGTTTTTATGCTAAGGTCATTTTCAGCTACAACGTGAAGAATAACGTTGTTATATGCCTCGTCCAGCGAGTGATTATGCTTAATCCAATCGGAAGCTTTCAGATGGATTTCAACAGTACCAGCCCATAACTGATTGTCAAGTTTAATTTTAGCGTTAAAAAAATCGGGACCAGAATCTGTATTACGAATGCCTGTATTAATTATTTCAATTCTTTCGCCATTAACTGATAATAAATTATCAGTCTTAAATAAATGTTGCTGCCAAATAAATTGTAAAAAAGCCTCTGTCATTATTTATCTGATTTTCAGTGATTTATAGTCTTATCGATAAAAAAGCATTATAATTTTTTATAACAGCGGTAAAAGTATAAAAAATAATCGAATTTTTGTTTATTTTTGTAAAAATTATTTTTTATCCAAAATTTTTAAAACTCATAAGTTAGTTATAAATATCTGAATATCAACTAATTTTCAATTTGTAAACAATAAATTACAAAACTAAACTGCAAATTAAATGTGTCATTTTGTAAACTTTTATTTTATTTTTTACAAGCTAACTTTACATAAACATTTAAACAAAAAAAACCAAATATTAAATAATAAAAAAAAATAACAGGCATAAAAAAATATAAAACTGACAAAAATGGATTTTATAGAATTAAAAGGAATGAAATTTCACTCATTCATAGGACATTATGATGAAGAAAAACAAATAGGAAATAAATTCAATGTTGATTTGCTGATTCAAGCCGATTGCACAAAAGCCTCAGAAACAGATAGCTTATCAAATGCTTTGGACTATGTAAGTGTTTTTTCTGTAGTCAAAACAGAAATGGAAAAAAAATGCAACCTTGTGGAGAATGTCGTAAAAAGAATTTCGGACAGTCTAATGCAAAAATTTTCGAAAATTAAGGCACTTGAAATAAAAGTTAGCAAACTATCACCCAAAATCGGAGGTCTGGTAGATGAAGTAAGTATAATTAGTAAAATTGAACGATAATATAAAAAAGTTCCGACTGAAATTGTTTTTTTGAAAATTAAATACTATTTTTGCAAAAATTATTCTGGTGACTTGGCCGAGTGGTTAGGCACCGGTCTGCAAAACCGTAGACAGCGGTTCGAATCCGCTAGTCACCTCAAAGATAAAGAAACGCAGAAATGCGTTTTTTTTTGTTTCCGGCTGTTAATAAACCTTTTCACGAAAAATATCAAAGCCCAACCGTTTATCTTAAAACTAATTTTGATTTTTAGAAAATTTTGATTTTTTCGTCAAAAAGTATTTCATTAAAAAATCAAATTTTTTAATTTTGTGCAAATCCAAAGAATTTTGTAAAACAACAATGCTATACGTACAAAAAATTTATGTCTCTATTTTTAGAAAAGACAAAAGTCCGACGGAAACTGCGGGATATTTTTAATAACCACATAGACACAAAGTTCACATAGATTATTAAATATGTTATTTCGTAACAATCTCTTAGTTAATTTTATCTACACAAGACAAAAATACGGAAGAAACTGGGGTGAATTTCACGCAAAATAGTCCAGCTGGAAGCAACTTGCCTACATTAATAGTTTGATGTTTAAACGGAACTTACTTACAACTTTTCAGGTTTTACAGGCGATAGCTAAGAAA
>DYKL01000405.1 GCA_020722645.1 Acetofilamentum sp.
GCCAAAAATGTCAAATTTTACCAACAATTTTTCATAAAAGAGCCACGAATTATTGAATATGCGAATAAACTTTTGACTTTTGACCCTTTCAGGGCAGGCTTTCAGCTCATTTATTTGGGTGCAAGTATTTCAATGATAATGGGAGTTCTTACTTTTTGCTACAAACAAAAGACCAGCAAAAAAGAAAATGTTGATTGAAAATCAGAGGTTTATGTGAGTTGTCTATTTCATTACTTTAATACGCTGTGCTTTTATTCTGTTGCCTGTAATTCTGTCTTTTAAGGCAGTCATAATATTTTTGCTTTTGGTTAATCTTGATTTGAAAATAAAAGGAAATCCGGCGAAAATTTCAGCAAAATCAGAAAGAATCAACCTGTCAATGTATAAAACTCTGTCAACAGGTTCAGGTTTTATATTAACATCAAAAAGATATTTCAAAAAGTTGGGGTTATTGAAAATAGCAAATTTTATAGATGCCCAGAATTTTGCATTAACTTCCATAAAAACATAGTCTTTTATTCTGTTTGAATATTTGAATTCTGTAAGTCCCCATCCTGAATAACCAATTTCTTCAACAATCATCTGAGTGTATTTAAACAGCGAAGGGTCTTCAAATCTTTCAAGAATAACCCCGGAACCGCCGTGATAAGGGTAGCTCATTACTTCTTTCTGTGTGAAATGAGTTATTATTTTACCGCGGTCAGCAATAAAACCAACAGAATAAGTGCCTTTTGACCAAATAAATTCCTGATAAAAAATATCGTTGCTTTTTAGTTTTATCAAATCCTCGTTATTTCTTACAATTCCCCGTTTTGCGTATCCTTCTTCTCTGAGAGATTTATAGAAAATGGGGAAAAAATCAATTTTGTTTTTGTCTAAATAAGTAGTCGGAATAGGGACCCCGATATTGTTTACAATTTTCAGCGTTTTGATTTTATCGAAAGTTATCAGATTGTTTTTAGAATATTCAAGTTGTCCGATTTTGAAATTTCCGTTTTTTGATACATAGCTAAAAGTGCTGTTTGCACCGGTTGGAACGATAATATCGAAAGTTTCATTTCCAGAGTAATCCGCATCAGGACAAAACAAGATTTTATAAAGCGGGTTTCTTTTGAGATAATGCTCAAAAGTCTTTGCCTGGTCTGATTTTGATTCAAGAATTAAAACTTTTTTCACAAAAAATCTTTTTTTTCAAATTTTATTTGCAATTTTGAAGGCACAAAATAAAAGAAAATTTTATTAAAAAAAGAATAAATAAAAAAAACGGCATTTTTATTGCTGAATAAAATAAAAATTTTTAACTTAGCCGAAATTCAATATACAGACTATGTTTGAAGACAATCTATTCGATAAAGCGTTTAATCTATTCTCTCGGGTTCAGCAACAGGATTTTGAATATGTTTACAGAGGATACTTTACACACAATATTACAAAAAAAATATTAACGCTTGCAGATATTAATATCCAGAAAGCAGTACCAATTTCAACTATACAGAAAAGAATTTACTATATTATGGTTGAAGGTCTGCAAAACATAACACGTCATCAAGATGAAATTGATGAAGGTAATGATGAATATCCTGGAATTTTTGCAATCCAAAAACAAAAAGACCGATATTATGTAACTACCGGTAATTTGGTTCTAAACGATAAAATCCCATCGTTAAAAGAAAAAATTACAAAAATTAACAGTCTCGAAAGTGAAGAGCTTAAAAAATTCCACAAAGAAATTTTAAGAAGCGGAGCAATCAGCGACAAAGGCGGTGCAGGTCTCGGACTAATCGAAATGGCACGTAAATCAGGTAATAAGCTGGTTTCAAGTTTTGAACTTATTAACGATGAATATTCATATTTCTACCTTCAGACACAAGTCCCGACTACTAATGATGATGAAATTGAAACAGAAGTTCAGGAGTTGAAACTTCGTAAATTTCTCATTTCAATCAAAAAATTACACCTTAGTTTGATTATTGAAAATATTTTGCTTTATTTCAACGGATTTTTTAATCAGGAAAATTTACTCAGCCTACTGTCAATAGTAAAAGGCAGATTAAATATGTCCATTACAACAATCAGACTATCAAATGTAATGGTAGAAATGATACAAAATATTATAAAACACGGAGTAGCTAATGAAGAAGATCAAACATGTAAACCGGGAATATTTTTCGTTCAGCAAAAAGAAAGCGGAGATTTTTCTTTAACATCCGGTAATTACATCCACGAAGCAGAAGCAAAAGAACTTGAACAAAAAATAAATGAAGTTAATAATTTTTCAAAAGAAGAACTTAGCGAATATTACGATAAAATTCTGCTTGACATGGATTCGGTTACCTCAAAAAAATCAGGACTTGGTTTGCTTGACCTGAGAATAAAAAGTGGTCAGAAACTTGTATATAATTTTCATAAACTAAAAGAGAATTTGTATTTTTACATTCTTCAAAATACGGTATTAAATAAAAAAAGATAAGATGGAACCATTGGTAATAAATGCAACAGAAGATACACCGGAAGTTATTTTCGACCCGAATCAAAACGTTTTTAAAATTTCTAAAATATCTGTTCCGGAAGATGCTTATGAGTTTTATCATCCTATAATTACTTGGTTAAAAGATTATGGTGAGAATCCTCTGTCTGAAACCGTTATTGATTTTGATTTAGAGTACGTTAACAGCGCCTCAGCCAAACAAATAATTCAGGTGTTACTTGCTTTGGAAGACATAAGCAAAAAAAACAGAGTGGTTATAAAATGGTATTACGAAGCTATTGATGAGGATATGCAGTTATTGGGCAAAAGATTCAAAAATTTAGCTGATATTGAATTTGAATTTATTGAAATATAATTTTTTTGCATATTAAGACGTTTCAAGTTTGCCAATTATTTGTTTGTACGTCAA
>DYKL01000406.1 GCA_020722645.1 Acetofilamentum sp.
AATTAGCAAATTAGTTAATTAGCAAATTAGTTAATTAGCAAATTAGTTAATTAGTTATTCATCAATGATACAGACAACTCGACAAAATCGACAACTCGATAAACTCTACTTCGACTTCGCTCAGTATGACAGTCATCATGAGCGTGCCGAAGAGTCTTGATAAACTTGATAAACTAAATACACAAATGCAAAAAAAGATAATACTGTTATTTTACTTGGTTTTTTCATTAAATTTATTTGCACAGCAGCAAATTGAAAAATCAAAAGACATTGTTGTAGTTTTAGGCAGGAAATATTATGTTCACACTGTAAAAGAAGGTGAAACGATATACAGCCTAAGCAAAGTGTACGAAGTCCCTCAGGAAGATATTCTGCTGATAAACAAGGAGGTAGTGGGAAATCTGCAGGAAGGTTCTGCATTAAGAATTCCGATTATTGACGAAAATTACACTCCCGCTCCTTTAAACAAAGTTACATTTACCGAACACAAAGTAGAAAAAAACGAAAGTCTTTATTCAATCGCTAAACAGTATAATACAACACAGGACAACATTATCAGATACAATCCTCAAATTGAGAACGGATTGACAAAGGGTATGGTTCTAAAAATACCAATCGAAGAAAAAGAAGAAATTGTAGCAAAAGACAAATTTTTTGAATATCATCAAATAAAAAACGGAGACAATTTGCAGATTATAGCACTTCAGTATGGTGTATCAGTGGAAGAAATTTTAGAATTTAATGAAAATGCGAAAGAATTGGTTGTCGGTGAAATTTTAGCAATTCCAATAAAAAAATTATCAGAAGAACAAAAAGCAATACTAAAATTCAACAATAGCTTTGAACCAAATTTTTTTGATGTTGATCCTAATTATTTTGAAGACCCCAATTATCCTCCTTGCACAAAATTCATCTACGATGACACAATGACCTTTAAAATAGCGATTGCTTTTCCATTTTTTATTAACGAAAATTACAATTACAGTTACGATGCAGTTTCATCACCAAAAAATGCACATTATTACAAGAATACAAAAATATTTTATGAATATTTTCAGGGAATAATTCTGGCAGTCGATAAATTAAAAAAAGAAGGAATGAATTTAAGAATATATTTATACGACACAAAGGCTGATTCTTCAACGACTGCTGCAATATTTAAAAAGTACGAACTTTCAAAGATGGATTTGATAATCGGACCTGTTTACTCTAATAATTATTCAGTCGTAAATGAATTTTCTAAAAAGAATAAAATTAACGTTGTTTCTCCTTTATCAAACAAAATAGAAGTTATAGAAAATAATCCTTTTGTTTTTCAAATTACACCCGACAATAAAACTGTACTTGAATATACAGCAATGCATATTGCTATGAACACAGACACTTCAGTTGTATTTATTATAAATAACGGCACGAAAGAACAAAAGTTGCTTGCTGATACTTTCAAATACTTTTTATCAATTAATGTAGATAATGTAGATTCACTCAGATGCAAAGATGTAACTTTCTCGAAATTCATTACACCTTATCAACAAAACTTATTACCGGAAATTCACAATATTGTTGTAATTACATCAACCGACGAAGTTGAAGTTTCAGCGATTTTAAACAACCTAAACTCACTTGTTGCTGTAAGTAAATATAAAATTACCGTATATGCATTGCCTGTGATAGCCGGTTTTACAAAGCTTCAAAGCGATTGGATAGCAAATTTGAATATACACTTTGCAAGTATGACATACAAAGACTTAGACAACTGGAAAACAAGAGAATTTAGAAACAATTACAACTCAAAATTCGGCTCTTATCCAACTATGTACGCATATATGGGTTATGATATTTCGTATTATTTTATTTCCGCACTACGTTTGTACGGCAAATATTTTCAGTTCTGTTTAGGTGAAAATGATGAATTTATGCAAAAAGGCATATTTATGAAATTCGATTTTGAAAGATGCAATGAAACAGGAGGTTTTGAAAACAGAGGTCATTATATGTTATACTACAATGACAATATGGAACTATTACTAAAAGAAGAACCTCCATCAAAATTTGACAATCGGGTAGAAAAATAAAAAAATAGTTTTTTCATTTAAAAAAAGTTGTTATCTTTGCACCGCAAAAAAAATATCGGTCCGGTAGCTCAGTTGGACAGAGCAACGGCCTTCTAAGCCGTGGGTCATGGGTTCGAATCCCATCCGGATCACTTTGCCGAGATAGCTCAGTTGGTTAGAGCATTGGATTGTGGATCCAAGGGTCAAGGGTTCGAGCCCCTTTCTCGGTACCAAAAAACATTGAAAAGCTTGTTTTATTAGGATTTAACAAGTTTCATGTATTAAAACGGGACAGTAACTTGTTAGAACGGCAAATATTGATTTTTTTGGTCACCTTAACTCAACCGTATAATTTTTTAGCTAATTGTAACAAAAGAAATAAAAAAGTTGATTTTAAAATTATTAGTTTTATCGTCTCCCATACTTCTGAACAATAAATTGAATATATGATTTCAAATCAGGCGAATAATTTGAATAATATTCTTCCTTGAATTCGTTTTGATTTAGATAATATGTCAAAAAACCAGCAAAAAACGCATTATTTATAATATTCAGTTTGTTTTTATACTTAATAGGTATGCTTTTATCGTACAAAGTCAAAGTATCCATACTGTAAACAACAGATTTGATTAGCAACAATTTTTTTTGTTTTTTTGTTCGTAACTCATCTGTTTATTAAAAGAAGAATAGAGGGAATCAAGCTGTCCCGAGCCTCTGATAATATGTTCAGCAACTTTTCTTGAATCCTCTAAAAGACCTTTTTCTTTTTACTTATCGGTAAAATTGGCTTGGTTTTTCAAAAATACGTACCTGCTGTTTTTTAACAATGGATTCGTTTTTGC
>DYKL01000407.1 GCA_020722645.1 Acetofilamentum sp.
TACAGGCACCTGACTGGTGCAAACTACATGTTGCAGGTGTTTTCACCTGCAACCTCTTACGAAAAGACTTGCGGATTTAAGGATATATAAAAAAACGGTTTAAAAAAACCGTTTTTTTAACGAACTTAAATAGTACATTTTAATTTCTTTTATGATTATAACGTCTATTGTTGTTGCTGTCTTTGGGTTCTGATTTTTTAACTACTATTTTTCTTCCGTCTAATTCGGTATCATTTAGTTTGTCAATGGCGTTTTCACCTTGTTCATCGTCTGGCATTTCAATAAATGCATAACCTTTTGAACGACCTGTAGCTTTGTCTGTAATGATTTTTACTGAACTTACTTCGCCGAACTCTTCGAATACTTCTTTTAAAGTAGTTTCTTGAGTTTCATAGTTTAATTTTGTAACAAAAATGTTCATAAGAAAAGTTTAAATAATAAATGAATAAATATTTTACAAAATAACTGCATTTTTTTTAATTATCAAATATTTTTTGACAAAATTTTAATAAATATTTTTTTTCATAAAAAGATATTGGAAATTGGGAATAAAATAGTTTTTATTCATAATCTTTTGCTTTATTCCAAAAAAAATCCATTTCTTCAAGAGTCATTTTTTTCAAATCTTTACCTTTTTTAATTGTATTTTCTTCGAGATAATTAAATCTTTTAATAAATTTTCTGTTTGTCATTTCAAGTGCATCTTCTGGATGAACATCATAAAGTCTTGCGGCATTAATTACAGCAAATAACAAGTCTCCGAATTCCTGTTTAATTTTATCAGTATCATTTTTTTTAATTTCTATTTTTAATTCTTCCAATTCCTCTGCAACTTTATCCCAAACTTGTTCTTTTTTCTCCCAGTCAAAGCCAACACCTCTGGCTTTGTCCTGAATTCTGAATGCCTTTATCAATGCAGGAAGACTCTGCGGAATACCCGATAAAACAGATTTATTGCCGTCTTTTTCTTTTAATTTAAGATTTTCCCAGCTTTCTTCTACTTCTTTTGCGGTTTGTAGTTTTACATCTCCAAAAACGTGTGGATGCCTGAAAATCAACTTGTTATTTAGTGCGTCAATGACGTCTTTAATATCAAAATAACCCTCTTCGCTACCCATTTTTGAATAAAAAACAATATGCAGTAAAATGTCTCCCAATTCTTTTTTTACGTTTTCAAAGTTTTTTTCAAAAATTGATTCTGAAAGCTCATAAACCTCTTCTATTGTAAGTGTTCTGATGCTGTCGAAAGTTTGACTTTTGTCCCACGGACATTTAACCCTCAATTCGTCCATTATGTTGAGAAGTTTTTCAAAAGATTTAAGTTTTTCGTTCATTCAAAAAAAATTATCGTTTATATTTGTATTAAATTCATAAAATTGCTTACTTTGAACCTTTTTGAACAATAAAACAATGTAGGCATATTTTTTGCAAATATATTTAAACTCACTAAAAATAAATGCTATGTTTAAAAGATATTTTTTTGTAATTATCTTCATTTTATCTATAATTTACGCTTGCAACGAAGATGAAAACAACGAAAATGTAATTACTAATGATTTGGATACAACCGATTTGTTTGAAACAATCACAAAAGTTTATTACTCTTTACCATCTCCAATGGAAATGGCATCAATTGTGAAAAAATACAACGAAAATTTTGACGCCGAAATATTACATAAAACATCTGAATCCATTAACTATACGACAGCAGATGCACAGGCTATTAATTTAGGCGTTTATGCTGCTGATTTGGCTTTTGTCAGTTTGTACGAACAAAAACAGTATTCTTTGGCATTGTTTGAATGTATCATTAAATTAGCAGACAATCTTGAAATTTTAGAAGGTGTTAATGATACTTTAATTACTGAAATCGAAAAAAACATAGATAATCCCGACGAAATAAAAAATATAATAGCCGAAGCTTTTTTTAAGTCTGATGCTTTTTTAAAGGAAAATAACCGTGAAAAAACAGCAACTTTGATTATGATTGGTACTTGGGTCGAAAGTTTTTATCTGATGTGCGATATAGCCGTTAATACAACCGACACGGCTGCAATTTATACTTTGATTGCAGACCAGAGACTTGTTTTGGAAAATATAATCAATGCAATAAAATCTCAAGAAATTAATGACACAATCGTAAATTCTGTCGTTGATATTCAAAATGATTTGAATGATTGTGTAACTATTGAAAAGACAGAGGTTTTAGACCCTTATACAGATTCTTTACGTATCAAAACAATAGTTATATACAATTATTCGTCAAAAAAAATTGAAAAAATTTACGAAAAAATTAGAATAATTAGAAAAAATTTTATCTCTTTGCATTAGATATAATACATTATGAAAAAGAATATTTTTTTATTATTACTATTTAATATCATTATTACCTTATCAACAACTGCTCAATGCAAGGAATATATTAAAAGTGTCGCAAAAAGCTCACTTTCCCCTTATACCTTAGATGGAAATTTTTTCTCACCAATAGTTTTTGAAGGTGATAAAGTTGAACTTACCAGAACTTTTATGGCTGGTCAAAAGTATAAAATTTCGGTTGTGGGTATGGACTTCCTCGAAAAAAAGATTACTATTACAGACCAAGACGGTTTTATTGTTTTCAAAAACTACCAGATTAAAAGAAAAGAAGAAGAACAATATTTTACTGATTACGAAGGCAGTTTAATTTATTGTTTAGGTTCTACATATTGGGAATTTGAACTTGAACAAAGTCAGAATTTAACAATTACTGTCGAAATCGAACAAAAAGCAAAAAAGAAAAGCCAGCGTTTAAGAGGATGCCTTGGTATTGTTGTAGGATTTTTTCAATAATTAACTATCAATAATTCGTTAATTTTTCAATTAGCAAATTATTGATTTTCAATCAATTACTA
>DYKL01000408.1 GCA_020722645.1 Acetofilamentum sp.
AAATATTTATTCGGTTTTTTTAAAAAATATTACCTATTTTTTTTAGGGTTTGGGTCTAATCTTTTTTTACTGCTTTTATAATATTTCCATATCGTAAACCAACTTCACTCACGGTTGCACCACCGGAAGAATAACCACTACCGGTTATTTTTATACCTATAACATCACCTGCTTGAAAAACTTCATTAAAGCAGTATAATTCAAATTTATTATTCTGACATAAATTTGACAAACCTATATATTCACCATAACAATAATTTATAGTATTGTTAGTTGTATAATTAAACAAATCTAATCTTGGAGTTATATATGTTCCTTCTATATAAAAATAAACAGAAACCATAATATCATACACGCCTGTTTCCGGAATAGTTAATCTAAAAGTTGGCTCAATATCGTAACTAACATTTAGTACTGGACTTGTATAAGTTACAGTTGAATTATAAAAAGCATAATACTCCTTTTGTCTTTTTTGCAGTAATTCCCATTTGTTATTGTAAACATAAAGACCTGTTGTGTCATCTGTTTGATAAATAATCATACCATTTGTTGGAGAAGCGATATTATTTTTTTGAGTTTTTGTCATACGAGGAGGAATAAAACCGGAAGTTGTGCTTTGTACATCTAATATAGCATTCGGTGCGGTTGTTCCAATTCCTACATTACCATCTGTATAATATACATTGTTTCCGTTTTTTGTCCAAATATCACCGTTTGTTTGTAACTTATTCCACTGACTACCAGCCCAGTAATAGAAACCGACAGGTACACCGTACAAATCACTTTCGTTATACACCATAAGACCATTTTCGGGTAGAACTTCTATTGGAGCATAGTTCAATAGATTTACGATTGTAATTCTCGGTATCAGCAGCCCTTTATTATCTGACTGAATATCAAGCATAGCCGAAGGGTCGGGAGTTGATGTGTTTACGGATATACTCACACCTGTTTGTGCAAAAATGTTAGTTGCAAAAAGTATTGCAACGGCTAATGTTGTGATTTTTGTTTTCATAAATTTAGATTTGTTTAAAAAAGATTGTGAATTGCTAAAGTGATTTATCAATTTTACCATATTATTGTTAATTGCAATTAACAAAATTGAAAGTTTTTTGTTAATTCGGATTAACAAATTAACCTCACTAATTCATAAAAAAAATTCTTTGTGTTACTTCGTGCCGTAACTTAGTGAAACTTTGTGCTGAAAATTATTTACCACTAAGTTTCTCAAAGGTTTACACAAAGGTTCACAAATGGTTTTTCATAAATTTGTTCAATATACTTTGCAAATATTTATTTTTTTTTAATTTGGAAAGTATGTTTTTTTAACTTCATTTTTGTAATGAGAAAAATAGTCAAAACTGTTTTTTTGTTTTCATAATTTACATTTTTAGTATAAAAAACCAAAAAGCCATAACGGAATTTTGTTTTTGTAACCAATTTCAATTTCATCTGCTACAACAAAAGAATTATTAAGATTTGCAATTTGATTGTAATCTTTGCTTTTGCCTCCTATTTCAAAAATGTATTTTTCGTTTATCAAAAAATCTCCTTTTTGTGCAATTTCTACTTTATGTTTGTATGATAATTGATTTACAAAAAATGTTTCTCGCAAACTACCTTTATTTGTAATTGTATCTTTAAAAACGTAATAAAAATTCGGGTGATGCAAAAAAATTTTTTCCGGCTTTGCCAAACTACTTATACTTTTACCCGCCGGATAAACAATGTTTAATAATTCTGCTTTGGCTAAATAATTAATGTAATGAATTACTGACTGCCATGATATTTCTATTGCGCCGGCAAGTTGACTAACATTTGGTTTATAGGGTATGCCGTTACTCAAAATATTGATAAAGCGTTTTAGCTTGCTAATATATTGATTATCAATATTTAAAACTTGTGGTAAATCAATTTCAATAATCTGATTTATCACATTTGATAAACGCATATCGTAAAAATTCTGACTTTCTAAATAATACGGAAAATATCCGAATTTTAAATATTTTTCGAAATATTCAAACGGTTTTATTTTTTTATTAATTTCAAAAGCTATTTGTTCGTGGTTTTCGATTATTTGATTCAAAGTGTAAATTTCAAACTCTGTTGAACTTTCGATTTGCAAAAACTGACGAAACGACAAACCCTGCATTCTAAAAATTAAAGCTCTTCGGCTCAAATCTGCTTTTCCTTTGCCAATATCCAAAATTGACGAACCCGTAAAAACTATTTTTAGAGTCGGAAAATTATCATAAATATTTTTAAGTTCCTGCGACCAATTTGAATATTTATGTATTTCATCTATAAACAAATATTTACCGCCTCGCTTGTAAAATTCTTCTGCAAATTGATATAATGTATCGTATGGCAAATAAATATCGTCCAAACTAATATACAAACAATCAGAATCCAAACCGTGTTTTTCAGAAATGTGTTGCAAAAGCAATGTTGTTTTTCCCACACCACGTGCCCCCATTAAGCCAAGCATTCGCTCTTCAAATGGTAAAGTGTCAATTAAATTATTTCTAAATTTTGTTTGTAGCTCTATGATTCTTTTCCGATGTCTTAATATTAATTGTTCCATACTTTATTTTGAAAATTATAATGCAAAGATAACAAAAAAATCTAATTTTATTAACTCTACTTAATATTTTTAACTTGTTTTTATTAACTGCGATTAATAAATTGAATAATTTTTATTTTAATAGTCTGAAATATTGATACTTATTGTTGCTTAATGCTTAAAAATTTCTTATCACTAAGTTTCACAAAGTTTTTCATAAATTAAAAAATTCAGATACCAAAATAATCAAAATTTCTTTATATTTGCAAAAAATAATGGCTCTTTTATTAAAGAATGTTGGTAACAAATTTTAATGTTTGGTATAA